>NZ_JARVST010000017.1:0-72944 GCF_030209055.1 Pseudomonas sp. lyk4-TYG-107 | reverse complement strand
ACGGGCGTCGTAGCAATAACTGACCAGCGTTTGCTCGGTGCGCCAGCCATCAGCCTCAAGCACCTGGTAATCAACCGCGACCAGATGCGCCCGGTCGTAGCGCAACAACAACGACCGACCCGCGCCATTGTCCAGGCGGACAATCCGCTGCTGATGATCGCGAGAAACGATCAGACGATTGCCATACGCATCACTGACCGCCACCAGCCGCCCGGCACGAAAGTGATAAAACCGCGCCGCATCCCCGGCCAGCGCGAGGATCAGCTCCTCCGGCTCATCGCCGAGAAAAATCGCCGCCCGCGACAGGCTGTTGTGAATCGCCGGGCGCTCCACACTGGGCAACGGAAACCGCGTGCGGCGGTTCTCGTGATCGACCCAGATCACCCCCTCGCCATCGAACTCCAGCCGATGCGCCAGCGAATGACTCCAGCCAAACCCCAGCCCGACATCGATCTCCACCGCGCTGGTGCGATACAGCCGGGTGAACTCGAACGGCAACACCCCATCGAGCGTGCCGTCGGTCAGGGTCAGCAGTTCTTCGCCGGTAACCATCGACACCGGACAGCCGTTGGTGCAGGTCAACGGGGCGCAATCGGCGCTGTCGCCGTTGGGGTTTTGCGCTTGATCGGGAGCGTTATCGTGATGCTCGTTTTTCTTCAGGGCGGCATTGCGCTTCGCATCCCAGCGCAATTGCATGCGGCCCTTTTTCACCCCGGCGGCGATACCCCGCGCGGCGACAGTTTTGTACTGGTCGACGTAATGAATGAACGTGTTGACGATGCCGAACATCGCCTTGACCAGGCGTTTCACAACCGAGAGCAACTGGGCGGCGCGATCCGCCAGGCGTAGCGTCAGATAAGCGATCCCGGCGCCAGCCCCGACGAATGTCAACACAACGCCGATCAGCACATCGATCAGCACCTGCACGATCATCATCGACGCCGTTTCAGCGGTTTTGCCGGCGATCTGGCTGGGCGGCAGCATCTCCAGCCAGAGACTCGCCGCACGCAACAGCAAACACAGCGCCGCTTCATCACTGACCAGCAACTGCAGTTTCTGCATGACATCCGGAGCTGATTCTGCGAGATGAATCAGATCAGCCGCGCCGCTTCCCAGCCGCTCGGCAAATGCGCCTGGATCCTTGAGAATCTCCGACAGCATGCCGATGCTGTCCCATACCCCCTCGATCGCCGCCCAGCTCCCGGCGAGCATGCCGTTGCCCGCCGCCGTCGCCACCGACTGCGACCACTGCGGCTTGAACCCCTGCCACTCGCTGCGCAACCAGCCATCCAGCTCGCCGGTCAAGCCGTCGTAGGACTTGAACAGTGCCTCGATCTGCTCCGGGGTAACGTCGCTGTGCACCTGCACGCGATAAAACTTGCCTGGCGTACCGGTGAATGTTCCCCGGCCTTGCGCATCAAGTGCGACGGGGGAGGTTTGGCCATCATCCACCGCGACCACATCCACCACGATGTCGCCCAACGGAATGTCGTACACCGACTCAAATTTGCTCTCGATCGCCAGCACCCCGCTTTTCGGGCACTGCACGACGCCGGTGGCAAACTCACTGTCGCCCGTGCTGACCGCGGTGAGGCGATCACCGAAGCGGATAACCCGCTCCATGCCCATCAGCGACGGCAGGTCCGCCGCGTGGCTGACCTGGTCGGCCGCTGTGCTGAACCAATGCTCAAGCTGCTGGCGATAGAGGCTGAGGGTGTCGGGGAAGCTGTCGAGTTCCTGCTCGATACGGCTGACGGCTTCCATCAGCGCACGCGACGATGCGGGGTGGAATGAAAAACCGGGTCAAACATGAGCGTTCCCTCGCGCAAAAATTAGGCGCGGGGACTTTGCGGGGGATCAATCAGGAAAGAAGTCAGGCGAGTAGGTGTTTGCTGTAGGACTAATCCGCAAAAGGCTGATTACTACAAAAAACGTATAGCGATAAACGCAAACGTGGCGTGAGGTTTCCCTCACGCCACGTTTATCGAGCGATACAAAATGATTTACCGGGTTTAATCCCGAGCGCTCAACTCTTTGAGTTTGAGCTCGGCCAACGGGTGACCGGCCTTGGCTGCCAAGGTCCACCAGCGCGCCGCTTCGGCCGGATCCGGCGCTTTGCTCGGCGTACCGGCCAAGCTGATCACGCCGACCTGATAAGCCGCTTTGCCATCACCGGCAAGCGCCGCCAGACGCAACAGCCGCACACCCTCTTCGCGGGCACCCAGGCCAACCCCGCGAAACGTCAGAATGTGCCCATAAAAGCTTTGCGCGCCGACATCGCCAAGATTGGCCATGCGCGCAAACTGCCCTTCGAGCCAGCGCCAGCCCCTGGGCTGGCGGACAAACCACGACCAGTGAAACAGCCTGCGGGCCAACCAGTAACTGGCCGACGCCTTGAGTCGTAAGAACACTCAGGCCTCCGCCGATTCCGGGTACTCGTATTCGAACACCCTGACCACTTCCGACGCATGCCAGGAGGCAGCCGCGACGCCATCGGAGGGCCCGGAGAAGCGTCCCAGGCGCTCGACGCATTCAAAAAAACCGGTACGTGGCAAACGGCTGGCACCCTGGCTGATCACCAACGAACTACGCAACGGCTGTTCAGCCTTTGCGTCGAGTGCGGCCAGATGCTCAAGTGCCGCGGTCAGCGTCTGCATCGCCGGCGTCGGCAGTTGCAAACGTTCGAGCAAGGCTCGATAGGTCAACAGATGGCGCTGCCTGCGCGCTTGATCCAGCTCCCCGAGCAATCCGTCCCAATGTTGACGACTGATGCGTACGCTCACGATTCATCCCTCCAACCCGGCACCGTCAGTTCCCAGGCCAGGCTGCGACGAATCGCGGCGTCAGGTTGACGCTCGCCGCTTTCGATCATGGCCAGATAAGACGGGCTGATGCCTACCGTGCGGGCCAGCGCCTCAATGGCGATGCCCTTCCCTTCGCGCAAACTGCGTAGTTGATCCAGACCTGGAAGAATCGGGTCTGGCGTTGCGGCGGCCGGCGCTGGCGCCTGCTGCTGCGGTGTTTCGTTGATGCCTGCTGCTTTCAGTAGAGCCTGATACTGAACCCATGGCAGAACCGCATATTCGGGTTCGCCATCGCGTGCAATTATCTGAATATCCATGACTACCCCGTAGGACAACAACACTTAGCGAGTCGGCACTTTTCCCTAGAAGTGTAATCCTAACAGCGGCCAAGGTCGCGGGGGGTATCTATCTGTCTGCAGGCGGAGTGAATCAGGGCTTTTTCGGGCCCTGAAGCTGAAGTTGCTCAGGGGTATCAGGCAGGCGCTCGACCACCGCGAGTTTTTCCGGCTGCTGCCGGTTGCGCCAGAGCCGAAAAGCATTGAGCTCATCGTCGAGGGTTTTCATCAGCCAGGCCAGAACGGCGATGTCATCGAGCATACCGAACACCGGGATGAAATCCGGAATCGCATCCACCGGGCTGAGGAAGTACATCAGGCCCGCCACCACCGAGACGATGGCTTTCGGGCTGATCGCTCGGTATTCGCCACGCCAGTATGCAAGACACAGTGCCTGGAGCAAACGCAGATCTTCCTTGAGTTTGCCAAGGCGATTGCCTTGCGCCGCTCCTTTGCTCGCCACCGCGAACAACAGGGTCGGCAGACGCCCACGCGCCAGCAATCGACCGGCGAGGGGCAGAAATCGGGCGAAATTCCACGGCGCTTTCATCTATTTCTCCCGTTGAAATGTTATCCACACAAATTGTGGATAACCTTGTGAACAGAGCTGCATTTCAGCGCTGAAAGCCCCGTTTTATAAGGGCCGCGCTCAGATCGGGCGTTTTTTACTCACATAAAAAACCCCAATATTTCATTGACTTGGCGGCTCAGGGCGTCTAGCGCTGGCAGCCTCAATCTCTAGGACTGCTGTAAGCGCCATCCGTTCGCTCTGTTTACCGCCAGCATCGTCCAGATGCAACAACGCCCCGCATATGCGAGGCGTTGTCTTCGAAGCTACAGCCGATTACTTGGCGGCGGCGTCTTCTTTGGCTGGATCCTTGATGGCCAGCAGTTCCAGGTCGAAGACCAGCACCGAGTTGGCCGGGATTGCCGGGCTTGGCGATTGCGCGCCGTAAGCCAGATCGCTAGGGATGTACAGTTTGTACTTCTCGCCAACGTGCATCAGTTGCAGACCTTCAACCCAACCCGGGATCACGCCGCTGACCGGCAGATCAATCGGGCTGCCACGTTCAACAGAGCTGTCGAACACGGTGCCGTTGGTCAGCTTGCCGGTGTAGTGAACAGTCACGACGTCGGTAGGCTTAGGCTGTGGGCCGTCGGCTTTCTTGACCACTTCGTACTGCAGACCGGAAGCGGTGGTGGTGACACCAGGCTTCTTGCCGTTTTCTTCGAGGAATTTCTTGCCAGCGGCTGCCGACTCTTCGCTCATCTTGGCCATACGCTCTTCAGCACGCTTTTGCAGCGCGGCGAAGGCTTCGACCAGTTCTTCGTCTTTCAGCTTCTGTTCTTTCTTGCCGACGGCATCTTCGATGCCCTGGGCTACCGCTTTGGAGTCCAGATCATCCATGCCTTCCTGAGCAAGGCTCTTGCCCATGTTCAGGCCGATACCGTAGGAAGCTTTTTGCGCCGGGGTTTTCAGCTCTACGCTGGTCTGCGAATCACAACCCGCGAGGACCAGGCTAACCAGGGCTACCGCCGCCGCCAACCGATGCTGTTTCATGCTATTTCCTTGTTCATGCGCCGAAAGGGCAATCGAGTAAAGCCGCGAGCTTATCAGGCCGCCACGACCAATGGCTACCGGCATGAGAGCAGGAAATGTCCGATAAGTTCAGGGATTAAAACGCATTCGGGCCAAGGGACGATGAAGCTTCTGTCATCTGGAGCTGACAAGGGCTGATGAGACTTCCTACGACAGTTGGCGTAATGGCCACTTGCCGCACCTGCAACAGCTGAGGCATAACAAGGCAACAACTCGACAAGGATGTTTATCTTGCGCCTCTTATACCGTGTGCTGGCACTGATCATTGTGCTGCTGGGCCTCGCTCTGGCAGTGATTCTGTACTACGTCGCCTACCCGAAACTGCCCTTCTATACCCCGGCCCAACAGGTGCATTACCTGCAGCAGTGGAGCGAGGAGGAACGCCAGACTTACTACTTCACGCCGCAGGGCACACAGGTCAAAGGCCTGCGCTATGAGTGGTTCGAGGCGCTGGAACTGCCCTTCTCGCAGCAGCGTTTCGCGTCCCCGGAATACCTCGCACGCTTCGGTTTTCTGGTTGATCCACAGCAGAAAGCCACGTCGAACAACCCCGGCAATCTGCCGGTCGGCTTTGCCCGCCACGCGAATCCCGGTGGCAGCGAGCAATATCTCGATATCACCTGCGCTGCTTGCCACACTGGTGAATTGCGCTTCAAAGGCCAGGCCGTGCGAATTGACGGTGGTTCGGCGCAGCATGTCTTGCCTTCCAGCGTTCCTACATTGCGCGGTGGCAGTTTCGGACAAGCCTTGGTCGCGAGTCTGGCCTCGACTTACTACAACCCATGGAAATTCGAACGCTTCGCCAGAAATGTTCTGGGCGATGATTACGAGGCGCGCCGCGAACAACTGCGCAAAGACTTCAAGCAATCGCTGAACACCTTCCTCAAAGTCGCCTGGAACGACACGCATCGCGGCCTCTACCCTACCGAAGAAGGCCCGGGCCGCACCGACGCATTCGGCCGTATCGCCAACGCCACCTTCGGCGACGCGATCTCCCCCACCAACTACCGCGTGGCCAATGCACCGGTGGACTACCCGCAACTGTGGGACATGTGGACGTTCGACTGGGTGCAGTGGAACGGCTCGGCGCAGCAACCGATGGCGCGCAATATCGGTGAGGCACTGGGGGTCGGCGCCACGCTGAATTTCTTCGACAACAACGGCCAGCCGCTGCAGGGCGATGCGCGTTATGCCTCGAGTGTGCGCGTGCGCGATCTGCACCAAATCGAAGAAACCCTGCAACGCCTGCAACCGCCGGCCTGGCCGGAGGATGTTCTGGGCGCCATCGACAAACCGCTGGCCGCCGAGGGCCGCGCTCTGTTTGAGGAGAACTGCGCCGGTTGCCACGTGCCGCGCAAGACCCAGGAGGGCGAACGCTGGGTGCAGCATTTGCACATGCTGCCGGTGGAGGTGATCGGCACCGATCCGAATGCGGCGACCAACATTGCCAACCACCGTTTCGACCTGACGCCGCTGCAATGGGATCTGAAGGAGCTTGAGCAGATGGATGTGAAGCTACATCCAACGCCCAAAGAGCCATTGGATCTGAGCCAGCTATCGGTGGCCAAGGGCCTGGCTTACGTCACCGCATTCGTCGAAAACCGCGCTTATCGCGAGGCTGGTGTCACCCCTCAGGAAAAGCCAAAACTTGATGGCTTCGGTCTGCCGATCGGCGTGCGCGAAAAGGTCGCCTACAAGGCCAGGCCGTTGGCCGGTATCTGGGCCACCGCGCCGTTTCTGCACAACGGTTCAGTACCGAGCCTTTATCAACTGCTGTCACCGCAGGATGAGCGTGCCACAACGTTTTATAAAGGTTCGTTCGAATACGACCCGCGTCATCTGGGCTATCGCACCGAAGCCTTTACCAATGGTTTCCTGTTCGACACGCGAATTTCCGGCAACCACAACAGCGGTCATGAATTCCGCGCCGGCGAGCGTGGCAATGGGGTCATCGGCCGACTGCTGCAACCAGAAGAACGCTGGGCCTTGCTGGAGTACCTGAAAGTACTGGGCGGACCGTTGGAGGCGCAATTGCCATGATGATCAACCCGTACAAAAGACCGTCGATGTTCGCCCGCGTCTGGATGTGGCTGGGGCGTCTGCTGGGCACAGCCCTGCTGGCATTGCTGATTGTCGGCCTGCTGGGCTGGGCCATCGCCAGCGCGTGGTTCGCCTGGCAACACAGAGGTCCGGTGTCAGCGCAGGAACAGGTTCCCGCCGGTGAAGCAGCGATGACCCAGGACGTGATCCAGACCGCCGTACGCATCGTCGATCAACATCGCGAAAGCACGCGTTATCTGCGCGACGCGCATGCCAAGGCCCATGGTTGCGTGAAAGCCGAAGTGACGGTGTTGCCGGAACTGGCACCAGCGCTGCGCCAAGGGGTGTTCAGCGAACCGGGCAAAACCTGGCAGGCGATGATTCGCCTGTCCAATGGCAACGCCTACCCGCAGTTCGACAGCATCCGCGATGCCCGGGGCATGGCAATCAAACTGCTCGATGTGCCCGGCAAACCATTGCTGGGCGACCGTCAGCAGCGCCACGAGCAAGACTTCGTGATGTTCAGCCACCCGAACTTCTTTGTCAGCGATGTCGCCGAGTATCGTCAGAATGTGGCGGCTCAGGCTGACGGCAAAAAGATCATGGCGTTCTTTCTTGGCTGGGATCCGCGCAACTGGCAGATCCGCCACCTGTTCATCGCCTTGGCGACCCTGGCGCCGCCACCGAACAGCCCGACGGCGACCACGTACTTTTCGGTATCGCCCTACAAATTCGGGGAGGCCAATGCGAAGTTTCGAGTCGCGCCGGATCCGGACAATTGCCCGGCGTATGCCCTGCCCCCGCAAAACCACGACCTGCCGAATTTCCTGCGCAGCGCCTTGAACCAGCAACTGTCGACGGATCGGGTGCCAGCGTGTTTTGTGTTGCAGATTCAGCGCCAGGACGCGAACAAGTACATGCCGATCGAGGACACCAGCATCGAATGGCGCGAACAGGATTCACCGTTCGAAAGTGTGGCGCGAATCACCCTGCCTGCGCAGGACTTCGACACACCGGCATTGAATCTGGAGTGTGACAACCTGTCGTTCAACCCGTGGTTTGGTATCGAAGCGCACCGACCGATTGGCGGGATCAACCGCTTGCGCAAAGCGGTGTATGAGGCGGTGAGCGATTATCGGCATAGCCGCAATGCTGAACAGTGAGAAGACGAGGAGATGATTTGTGGTGAGGGGATTTATCCCCGATGGGATGCGAAGCAGCCCCAGCTTCAAGATTTTGGGCCTGCTGCGCAGGCCATCGGGGATAAATCCCCTCGCCACACAGGCATTGCAGAAATGCTCAAATCGCAGACAGCAAAAAGCCCGCACTTGGCGGGCTTTCTGTGGTGACCTGGCGTTCAGTGGGTCCAGGTGACCGAATATGGCGCAGCGGACGGGACTCGAACCCGCGACCCCCGGCGTGACAGGCCGGTATTCTAACCGACTGAACTACCGCTGCGCGAAACGCTTGAAACGAATGGTGGGTGATGACGGGATCGAACCGCCGACATTCTGCTTGTAAGGCAGACGCTCTCCCAGCTGAGCTAATCACCCTTCGCTTCGTTACGGGGCGCATTATGCCACAAGTTTTCGTAATGTGTTGATTTAATTGAAGTTTTTTTCAAAAAAAATCCGAAAACCGGTGAAACGACACAAACCCGATGGAACAAGGTACAAACTTGAGACAGAAAAAAACCCGCTTCAGCGGGTTTTTCCGTGGTGACCTGGCGTTCAGTGGTCCAGGTTACCGAATATGGCGCAGCGGACGGGACTCGAACCCGCGACCCCCGGCGTGACAGGCCGGTATTCTAACCGACTGAACTACCGCTGCGCTAAACACTTGAAACGAATGGTGGGTGATGACGGGATCGAACCGCCGACATTCTGCTTGTAAGGCAGACGCTCTCCCAGCTGAGCTAATCACCCTTCGCTTCGGTGTGGCGCGCATTCTACGGAGCGACCCAACCTCTGGCAAGCACTTTTTTAATTAATTTTCTCAGGCCTTCCAAAGGCTTAGAGAAGGGTTGGCCTATGACCCGGCGAAGACAATAATGCCCCCCTTTGTATAAAGGAGAGACTCACCCCATGTGGTTCAAAAACCTGCTTATCTATCGCCTGACCCAAGACCTGCCTGTCGATGCCGAGGCGCTGGAAACTGCACTGGCCACCAAACTGGCGCGTCCATGTGCAAGCCAGGAGTTGACCACCTACGGTTTCGTCGCGCCGTTCGGCAAAGGCGAAGATGCGCCACTGGTGCACGTCAGCGGTGACTTCCTGCTGATCGCTGCGCGTAAAGAAGAACGCATTCTGCCGGGCAGCGTCGTGCGCGATGCGGTCAAGGAAAAGGTCGAAGAGATCGAAGCCGAGCAGATGCGCAAGGTCTATAAGAAGGAACGCGATCAGATCAAGGATGAAATCATCCAGGCGTTCCTGCCGCGCGCCTTTATCCGTCGTTCGTCGACCTTCGCCGCGATTGCGCCGAAACAGGGCCTGATCCTGGTCAACTCGGCCAGCCCGAAACGTGCCGAAGACCTGCTTTCCACCATGCGTGAAGTGCTCGGCACCCTGCCCGTGCGTCCGCTGACCGTGAAAACCGCACCGACCGCCGTGATGACCGAGTGGGTGACCACCCAGCAAGCCGCCCCGGACTTCTTCGTTCTGGACGAATGCGAGCTGCGCGACACCCATGAAGACGGCGGCATCGTGCGTTGCAAGCGTCAGGATCTGACCAGCGAAGAAATCCAGCTGCACCTGAGCACCGGCAAAGTAGTCACCCAATTGTCGCTGGCCTGGCAGGACAAACTGTCGTTCATGCTCGACGACAAGATGACCGTCAAACGCCTGAAGTTCGAAGACCTGCTGCAGGATCAGGCGGAACAGGACGGCGGCGACGAGGCTCTGGGCCAACTGGACGCCAGCTTCACCCTGATGATGCTGACCTTCGGCGACTTCCTGCCGGCACTGGTGGAAGCGTTGGGCGGTGAAGAGACTCCGCAGGGGATCTAATCCTGACGAGTTTCAAAACTGTGGGAGCGAGCCTGCTCGCGAATGCGGAGTGACAGTTAACATTAATGATGTCTGGCACGCCGCTTTCGCGAGCAGGCTCGCTCCCACAATTGTTTTTGTGGTGTTCATTCAATAATAAGGATCGGGCCATGCGCGCACTGGCTGCACTCAGCCGCTTTGTCGGCAATACCTTCGCTTACTGGGTTCTGATTTTCGCCGTGATCGCGTTCCTGCAACCGGCGTGGTTCCTCGGCCTCAAAGGCGCAATCGTGCCGCTGCTGGGGCTGGTGATGTTCGGCATGGGCCTGACCCTCAAACTCGATGACTTCGCTGCCGTCGCCCGCCATCCGTGGCGCGTGGCTTTGGGCGTGGTCGCACATTTCGTGATCATGCCCGGCGTGGCGTGGTTGCTCTGCCAGATCTTCCACCTGCCGCCGGAAATCGCCGTCGGGGTGATTCTGGTCGGCTGCTGCCCAAGCGGCACCTCCTCCAACGTCATGACCTGGCTGGCCCGCGGCGATCTGGCACTGTCGGTGGCGATTGCCGCTGTCACCACCCTGCTCGCTCCGCTGCTGACCCCGGCATTGATCTGGCTGCTGGCTTCGGCGTGGTTGCCGGTTTCGTTCATGGAATTGTTCTGGTCGATTCTGCAAGTGGTGCTGCTGCCGATCGTGCTCGGCGTGGTCGCGCAACGCGTGCTCGGCGACAAGGTGCGCCACGCGGTGGACGTGTTGCCACTGGTGTCGGTGGTCAGCATCGTGATCATCGTCACCGCCGTAGTAGCTGCCAGTCAGGCGAAGATTGCCGAATCCGGGCTGCTGATCATGGCCGTGGTGATGCTGCACAACAGCTTCGGCTACCTGCTGGGTTACTTCACCGGACGTCTGTTCAAGCTGCCACTGGCGCAGCGCAAGTCGCTGGCGCTGGAAGTCGGCATGCAGAACTCGGGGTTGGGCGCGGCCTTGGCCAGCGCGCACTTTTCGCCGCTGGCGGCGGTGCCGAGCGCGTTGTTCAGCGTCTGGCACAACATTTCCGGGGCGTTGCTCTCGACGTACTTCCGGCGCATGAGCGAGAAAGAAGACCGTGAGGCGCTAGCGCAGCAGCCGGCCGACTGACCGGCAAACTTGATCCCCGGATTAATGCTCGGCAGACTGTTGCGTTACGCGGGGACGACCCTGCGGCTCGATCGAGTTATCAATCTGGGGACGGCCCCGTCAATCGATGGAGGTCTCTTATGTCCTGGATCATTCTGTTTTTCGCCGGCCTGTTCGAAGTCGGCTGGGCCGTCGGCCTGAAATACACCGACGGCTTCACCCGCCCGCTCCCCACCGTCCTGACCGTTGCGGCCATGGCCATCAGCCTTGGCCTGCTGGGTCTGGCAATGAAGGAATTGCCGCTGGGTACGGCTTATGCAATTTGGACCGGGGTCGGCGCCGTGGGCACGGTGATTGCGGGGATCATTCTGTTTGGCGAGTCGATGGCATTGATTCGGCTGGCCAGTGTGGCGTTGATCATTACCGGGTTGATTGGCCTCAAGGTCAGCGCTTAAGCAACTAGCGCTTTCGCGAGCAGGCTCGCTCCCACACTGGAGTGCATTTCAAATGTGGGAGCGAGCCTGCTCGCGAAGGGGCGCGATCAATATATCTACCTGACAGTCCCGCGCAACGCCCCCACCAACCCCTGCAGTTTCGCCGGCTCCGCCGCGTCCACTGTCACCGCCGAACCCGCCACCAACGTCACCCGCGACCACAACCGCTTGAACAGCCCCTTGTTCGGATCGCGGCTGAAGAAACTCCCCCACAACCCTTGCAACGCCAGCGGAATCACCGGCACCGGCGTCTCTTCGAGAATCCGCGTCAGCCCGCCCTTGAACTCGTTGATCTCGCCATCGGTGGTCAACTTGCCTTCGGGGAAGATGCACACCAGCTCACCGTCCTTCAGATACTGGGCAATCCGGGTGAAGGCCTTTTCGTAGATCTGGATGTCTTCGTTGCGTCCGGCAATCGGAATTGTTCCCGCCGTGCGGAAGATAAAGTTCAGCACCGGCAGGTTATAGATTTTGTAGTACATGACAAAGCGAATCGGCCGACGCACCGCACCGCCGATCAGCAGCGCATCGACGAACGACACGTGGTTGCACACCAGCAGCGCCGCGCCCTCGTCCGGGATCGCCTCGAGGTTGCGGTGCTCGACGCGGTACATGGAATGGCTGAGCAGCCAGATCATGAAACGCATGCTGAACTCGGGGACGATCTTGAAGATGTAGGCGTTGACGCCGATGTTCAACAGCGACACCACCAGGAACAGCTGCGGAATCGACAGTTTGACCACACTCAGCAACACGATCGAAACGATCGCCGAGACCACCATAAACAGAGCGTTGAGAATGTTGTTGGCGGCAATCACCCGCGCCCGCTCGTTCTCGGCGGTGCGCGACTGGATCAACGCGTACAGCGGCACGATATAGAAACCGCCAAAAATGCCGAGGCCGAGAATGTCGACCAGCACCGCCCAGGTATGCGCAAAGCCCAGCACTTCAGTCCAGCTGTGGCCGGTGACGCTCTCGGGGATTCCGCCGGAATGCCACCACAGCAACAGGCCGAACACGGTCAGACCGAACGAACCGAACGGCACCAGTCCGATCTCGACCTTGCGCCCGGAGAGTTTCTCGCAAAGCATCGAACCCAGCGCAATCCCTACCGAGAACACCGTGAGGATCAGCGTGACTACGGTTTCGTCGCCGTGCATCCATTCCTTGGCGTAGGCCGGGATCTGCGTCAGATAAATCGCCCCGACAAACCAGAACCACGAATTGCCGACAATAGAGCGCGACACCGCAGGCGTCTGGCCCAGCCCGAGCTTCAGCGTGGCCCAGGACTGGCTGAAAATATTCCAGTTCAGGCGCATTTCCGGCGATGCGGCGGCAGCGCGCGGAATGCTGCGACTGGCGAGATATCCCAGCACCGCAATCCCGACAATCGCGGTCGAAACCAGCGGCGCGTAGTGCGTCGAGGACATGATGATCCCGGCGCCGATGGTTCCGGCAAGGATCGCCAGAAACGTACCCATCTCCACCAGACCGTTGCCGCCGACCAATTCATCCTCGCGCAACGCCTGCGGCAGGATCGAATACTTGACCGGCCCGAACAGCGCCGAATGCGTGCCCATGGCAAACAGCGCCACCAGCATCAGCGACAGGTGATCGAACAGGAAACCGATCGATCCGACGGCCATGATCGCGATTTCCGCGAGTTTGATCAGACGGATCAGCGCGTCCTTGGCGAATTTTTCCCCGAACTGCCCGGCCAGCGCCGAAAACAGAAAGAACGGCAGGATAAACAGCAGCGCACACAGGTTGACCCAGATCGAACGGTCACCTTCGATGGTCAGCCGATACAGAATGGCGAGGATCAGCGATTGCTTGAACACGTTGTCGTTGAACGCGCCCAGCGACTGCGTGATGAAAAACGGCAGAAAGCGCCGAGTGCGAAGCAGGTTGAACTGTGAGGGGTGACTCATCTTCCGTGTTTCCCTGAGGTCGGTAGAGAATGGCCTGGATCTGCTTATTGGAATCTCGATCGGCGATCCAGGCCACACCTTACCTAAACTTTTCAAGTTATTGCTTCAAACCTGCAATACACGGCGAGACAAACAACTCCCCGCGCCACGCGCCTTGCACGGTGCGTTTACCGACGATCAGCCACATCACCGCCAGCAGGCTCACTAGCATGCAGCCGACCACGCTGAAAAAACCGAGGTTCAGCGTACTGGCGAGCTTGAGGGTCGCCAGCGAATACACGCCCAGCGGGAAGGTGAACCCCCACCAGCCGAGGTTGAACGGGATGCCGTCACGCAGATAACGTGCGGTAATCAGCAGCGCCATCAACATCCACCACAGGCCGAAGCCCCACAGGGTGATCCCGGCGACCAGCCCGAGGCCCGCAGCGATTTCACCGATGCCCGGCAGGCCGTTGGCGGCGAAGATCGCCGGTGCATCAGCGCCCAGCAGCAACATGCCCAACGCACCAGTACCGATCGGGCCGAGGGCCAGCCAGCTTGAGGCGGCCATGTTTTCGTGAGGCAGTTTATGCAGGGCCATGCGCAGCAAGAGGATGGTCAGAATGCTGAACGCCACCGGCAGGGAAAATGCCCAAAGCACGTAGCTGGTGGTCAGCACCACCAGTTGCGCGTGGGCATCAGCCAGATGCGGCGCGAGCAAGCCGCCGCTGGCCGCCGCCACTTCCGCCGCCACCACCGGCAACAGCCAGACCGCCGTCATCTGGTCGATGCTGTGTTCCTGGCGGGTAAACATCATGTAAGGGATCAACACACCGCAGGCCAGCGACATCGCCACGTCGAGCCACCACAGCACTTCGGCCAAATGAATCACGCCTTCGCCCCAGCGTGGCGGGCCGAACAGCAGAAAGCCGTTGATGATGGTCGCCAGGCCCATGGGGATGGTGCCGAAGAACATCGAAACGGTGGAATGGCCGAAGATCCGCCGCGCTTCATCGAAGAAGAGAACCCAGCGCGCGGCATAGGCAAAGGTAAACAGGGTGAACAACAGAATGTTGAACAGCCACAACCCTTCGGCCACCGCGTGCAACCCGGGGATCGCCACCGGCAGTTGCGCCAGGGCCAGGGCCAGCACGCCGGTGCCCATGGTCGCGGCGAACCAGTTCGGGGTGAATTGACGGATCACTTCACGCGGATGCTGAAGCTGGCTGAACGGCTTGATGCAGGGTTTGGCTATGTTGGGGCAAGTCATCATGAACTCCTGTCCTCATTTGAGGTTGAGCCCATGGTAGAACCGAATCGAATATCTATATAACGGGTAATTTCTCTATCTGTTATCTACTTTATAGATAAGCAGTCAAACACTGCCTTCGCTTTCGATCACCAGAATCCGCGCCGCGCCCTGCGGATGCGCCACGTGCTCGGTGCCGACTGAGGCGTAGAAGATATCGCCGACCTCAAGCAGCGCCTGCTTTTCTTCACCCTGTTCGCGATAGCGCATCTGCACCTGACCATCGAGCACCACGAACACTTCCTCACCATCGTTGACGTGCCATTTGTACGGCTGATCAGTCCAGTGCAGGCGCGTGGTGATGCCGTTCATGTTGGCAATGTCCAGCGCACCCCAGGCACGCTCGGCGGTGAACGACTTGCTGCGGATAATCTTCATCTGTCGATCCGTGAAAAGAAGGCCGGCCAAAGGTAACTGAAACCATCACGTTTATGGAGTGCTGCAAGCCTTCACTGCTTGCGGGCGCAGGCTGAGCAACAGCGCGGCGACGGCCAGGACGATCAATCCGGCGCCGTAGCCGTCGGTGGTCGCCAGCAACCCATAGGCTCGGGTCAAATGCCCGGCCAACAAGGCCGGCAGGCAGAACGCCAAATAACTCAGCGCGTAGTACGCCGACATCAAACCGGCCCGCTCATGCGGCAGGGCCAACGGCACCAGGCTGCGCACCGCGCCGAGGAAACCCGAGCCAAAGCCGCAACCGGCGACCAGTGTGCCGAGGAAAAACAGCGCCAGACTGGCGCTGTGCACGCCAAGCAGAATCAGCAGCACGCCGACAGGCAGCAGACTGGCGCCGATTTGCAGGGCTTTGCCGGCGGGACGATTGCGCAAAGTGAAGATCATCAGCGCCCCGGTTACGGTCAACGCCGAAACGGTAGCGCCGCCGATCAGGTTCGAAGTCGAACCGGTAGCAGTGCGCACCAGCGACGGTGCCAGTGAGGCAAAAAAGCCGCCGAGGGCCCAGGTTGCGGTGTTCAGCGGCAGCACACGCCATAAGGTCGAACGCGCCTGAACCGGCACATGCAGGGTCGGCCGCAGTGAAGCCCAAGCCCCGGATTGCGGGGTGACGCTTTCCGGCAGACGCCAGACATACACCGCCTGCAACACAAACAGCGCCAGCAGCAGCCAGTAAGTCAGCTGCAACGGCGCCGGGGCGAACTCGGCCAGCAAGCCGCAGCCCATGCTGCCCAGCGCCATGCCGAGCAACGGTGCGACGCTGTTGATCAACGGCCCTTGCTGGCGGTCGGTGTCGAGCAGCGTCGCGCTCAAAACAGCGGTGGCCATGCCGGTGGCAAAACCCTGCAATACGCGGGCGCTGATCAGCCAGGCAACACTGTCGGCGCTGATAAACAACAACATCGCTAGCGCATTGAGCAGCACGGCAGTGAAAATCACCGGTTTACGTCCCAGGTGATCGGACAGCGATCCGACCGTCAGCAGCGCCGCCAGCAGACTCAGCGCATACACGCCGAAAATCAGGGTCAGCACCGCTGCCGAAAAGTGCAGCTGATCCTGATACAGGTGATACAGCGGCGTCGGCGCCGTGGAAGCGGCGAGAAAACTGAGTAAGGTGATCGCCAGAAAAATCAGGCTGCCACGGTTGGAAGCAAGGCTGGTCATGGGCACACTCCGCAAAAGCTAATTTTTTGCTTTTGCGGAGTGTGCTCCCGGCTTTGGCTTAAAGCAAATTCTTTGTGTTAAGGTCTGGCGCATGGCTATTAAAGAAGGTTTACGCCCCGGTGGCCGCAGTGCCCGGGTGCAAGAGTCGATTCATTCGGCAGTTCGCGCGCTTCTGCAAGAACAGGAGCGCAGCACCGTGACCGTCCCGCAAATCGCGGCGCGCGCCGGGGTCACGCCGTCGACGATCTATCGGCGCTGGGGTGATCTGGCGGCGTTGCTCGCCGACGTCGCCCTCGCCCGCATGCGCCCTGACAGCGAACCGGCGGTGACCGGTGACCTGCGCGGTGATATCCGCGCCTGGGCCGAGCAATATCTGGACGAAATGAGTTCGGAGCCGGGGCGCAACATGATGCGCGACGTGCAGGCCAGCGCCACGCCGGGGTACTGCGTGACGATTCTTGGCGCGCAGTTGCAGACCATCATCGAGCGTCACCCTGACGAGCCGGCGCCGAGCGTTGATCATCTGATCAATCTGGTGGTGGCGCCGGTGGTGTTCCGGATTCTGTTTTCGGCGGCGGCGCTGGAGGTGGATGAGCTGCATCGGTTGATCGATATCGCACTGCGACAGGACTGACGCTATCGCTGGCAAGCCAGCTCCCACAGGGACTGTGATGTTCACAAAATCTGTGCCCACTGAAGATCCTTGTGGGAGCTGGCTTGCCAGCGATGGAGCCTGACCGGTCACCCCAGAACCACCCGGTTTCAAACCTGCGACACCCCGCCACGCCACGACCTTGGTCGACACTGACTAACCGCCATACTCATGCGAGACTGTCCGCCCGGGCAGGACTGCCGGGGAGTCTTTTGTCGGGAGTGTTGCATGTCGCTGTCCACCGGGCTGATCGCCGCCGTCGCCCTGGCCTATATGGCCATCATGTTCGCCATCGCCTTCTACGGCGACCGTCGCAGCACACCGTTGCCGCCGCGGATGCGCGCGTGGGTGTACAGCCTGTCGCTGGCGGTTTATTGCACCAGTTGGACGTTCTTTGGCGCGGTTGGTCAGGCGGCGGAACAGCTGTGGTCATTCCTGCCGATCTACCTCGGACCGATCCTGTTGCTGCTGGGCGCGCCGTGGGTCCTGCAGAAAATGGTGATGATCAGCAAGCAGGAGAACATCACCTCGATTGCCGACTTCATCGCCGCGCGCTACGGCAAATCGCAATCGCTGGCGGTGGTGGTGGCGCTGATCTGTCTGGTCGGCGTCCTGCCCTATATCGCTCTGCAACTCAAAGGCATCGTCCTTGGCGTGAACCTGCTGATCGGCGCCGGGGCCGACGCCATGGGCACCCGCGCCCAGGACACCGCGCTGATCGTGTCGCTGGTACTGGCGCTGTTCACCATCGTCTTCGGTACGCGCAACCTCGATGCCACCGAGCACCACCGCGGCATGGTGCTGGCGATTGCGTTTGAATCGCTGGTCAAGCTGTTCGCCTTTCTTGCCGTTGGCGCGTTCGTGACCTACGGGCTGTACGACGGTTTTGACGACCTGTTCAATCAGGCGATGCTCGCGCCACGCCTCGAGGAATACTGGAAGGAAACGATTAACTGGCCATCGATGGTGGTGCAGACCGGGGTGGCGATGATGGCGATCATCTGCCTGCCACGGCAGTTTCACGTCACGGTGGTGGAGAACATCGACCCGCAGGACCTGCGTCTGGCCAAGTGGGTGTTCCCGGCGTATCTGGCGCTGGCCGCGCTGTTCGTGGTGCCGATCGCCCTCGCCGGGCAGATGATGTTGCCGAGCCACGTGTTGCCCGATTCGTTCGTGATCAGCCTGCCGCTGGCCCAAGCCCATCCGGCCCTGGCGTTGCTGGCGTTCATCGGCGGCGCGTCGGCGGCCACCGGCATGGTGATTGTGGCCAGCGTGGCACTGTCGACCATGGTTTCCAACGACATGCTCTTGCCGTGGTTGCTGCGCCGTAACAACGCCGAGCGCCCGTTCGAAGTGTTCCGCCAGTGGATGCTCTCGGTGCGCCGGGTGAGCATCGTGCTGATTCTGTTGCTGGCCTACGTCAGTTACCGCTTGCTCGGCTCCACCGCAAGCCTCGCAACCATCGGCCAGATCGCCTTCGCCGCCGTCACCCAACTGGCCCCGGCGATGCTCGGCGCGCTGTACTGGAAACAGGCCAACCGCCGCGGGGTGTTCGCCGGTCTGGCCGCCGGTACTTTTCTCTGGTTCTACACGCTGGTCCTGCCGATTGCCGCGCACAGCCTCGGCTGGTCGCTGAGCACTTTCCCGGGCCTGGCGTGGCTGCACAGTAACCCGCTGAACCTGCCGATCACCCCGCTGACCCAAGGCGTGGTGCTGTCGCTGGCGGGCAACTTCACGCTGTTTGCATGGGTCTCGGTGTTGTCGCGCACGCGGGTCTCGGAACACTGGCAGGCCGGGCGCTTCATCGGCCAGGAAATCAGCGCGCGGCCGAGTGCGCGCTCGATGCTCGCGGTGCAGATTGATGATTTGCTGCAACTGGCGGCACGCTTTGTCGGTGAAGAGCGCGCGCGACAGAGCTTCATTCGTTTCGCTTACCGCCAGGGCAAGGGCTTCAACCCGAACCAGAATGCTGACGGCGAATGGATCGCCCATACCGAACGTCTGCTGGCCGGTGTGCTCGGCGCTTCGTCGACGCGGGCGGTGGTAAAAGCCGCGATTGAAGGCCGGGAAATGCAGCTGGAGGACGTCGTCCGGATCGCTGACGAAGCCTCGGAAGTCCTGCAGTTCAACCGCGCTTTGCTACAGGGCGCGATCGAGAACATCACCCAGGGCATCAGCGTGGTCGACCAGTCGCTGAAACTGGTGGCGTGGAACCGCCGCTATCTGGAGCTGTTCAACTACCCCGACGGTTTGATCAGCGTCGGCCGACCGATTGCCGACATCATTCGCTACAACGCCGAACGCGGTTTGTGCGGCCCCGGTGAGGCAGAAGTCCACGTCGCCCGGCGTCTGCACTGGATGCGTCAGGGCCGCGCGCACACGTCCGAACGCCTGTTCCCCAATGGCCGGGTGATCGAGCTGATCGGCAACCCGATGCCCGGTGGCGGCTTCGTCATGAGTTTCACCGACATCACCGCGTTCCGCGAAGCCGAGCAGGCGCTGACCGAGGCCAACGAAGGCTTGGAGCAACGGGTCAGCGAGCGCACGCAAGAGCTGTCACAGCTCAACGTCGCACTGACCGAAGCCAAGGGCCATGCCGAGGCGGCGAACCAGTCGAAAACCCGCTTCCTCGCCGCCGTCAGCCATGACCTGATGCAGCCGCTGAACGCCGCGCGCCTGTTCTCTGCCGCCCTCTCTCATCAAGACGACGGCTTGAGCAGCGAAGCGCAGAAACTGGTGCAACACCTCGACAGTTCGCTGCGTTCGGCAGAAGACCTGATCAGCGACCTGCTGGATATTTCCCGTCTGGAGAACGGCAAGATCAACCCGGATCGCAAGCCGTTTGCGCTCAATGAGCTGTTCGATACGCTCGGCGCCGAATTCAAGGCGCTGGCCCAGGAACAAGGCCTGACTTTCCGCGTGCGCGGCAGCCAGTTGCGCATCGACAGCGACATCAAATTGCTGCGGCGGATTCTGCAGAACTTCCTGACCAACGCTTTCCGCTATGCCAAGGGCCCGGTGCTGCTGGGCGTACGTCGGCGCGATGGCGAGTTGAGCCTGGAAGTGTGGGATCGCGGGCCGGGAATTCCGGAAGACAAACAACAAGTGATTTTCGAGGAGTTCAAGCGCCTCGACAGCCATCAGACCCGCGCCGAAAAAGGTCTTGGGCTGGGCCTGGCGATTGCCGACGGTTTATGTCGCGTGCTCGGCCATACCCTGCGCGTACGTTCGTGGCCGGGGCGCGGCAGCGTGTTCAGTGTCAGTGTGCCGCTGGCCCGGGCGCAATCTCTGCCACAGAAAACTGCGGTGGAGTTGAACGGCAAGCTGCTCAGCGGCGCGCAGGTGCTGTGCATCGACAATGAAGACAGCATTCTGATTGGCATGAACAGCCTGCTGACCCGTTGGGGCTGTCAGGTGTGGACGGCGCGCAATCGCGAAGAATGCGCGGCGTTGCTGAACGAGGGTGTGCGACCGCAACTGGCACTGGTCGACTATCACCTGGACCACGGCGATACCGGGACCGAGCTGATGGCGTGGCTACGCACCACGTTGGGCGAGCCGGTGCCGGGGGTGGTGATCAGCGCCGATGGCCGCCCGGAGACGGTGGCGCAGGTGCATGCGGCAGGGCTGGATTATCTGGCCAAACCGGTGAAACCGGCGGCGTTGCGGGCGTTGTTGAGTCGGTATGTGCCGTTGTAACCGTTCGACTTGAGTGTTGCAGCGCTACCACTGACGCCTTCGCGAGCAAGCCCGCTCCCACCTTTGGAATGCATTTCACTGTGGGAGCGAGCCTGCTCGCGAAGCTCTTCGGGTTATTCCGGGAGCTCGACCAGCCCATCGACATCGGTCATCGCCCGCTCCAGCAGATCCGCCGGCAAACTCTTGCTGGCCCGCGCGCCGAGCAATTTGAGCTGCTCACTGCGGCTGACCAGGTTGCCGCGCCCTTCCGTGAGTTTGTTGCGCGCCGAGCTGTAGGCCTTGTCCAGCTGTTGCAGGCGATTGCCGACTTCGTCCAGATCCTGAATGAACAGCACGAATTTGTCGTACAGCCAGCCGGCACGCTCGGCGATTTCCCGCGCGTTCTGGCTCTGCCGCTCCTGCTTCCACAGGCTGTCGATCACCCGTAACGTCGCCAGCAACGTGGTCGGACTGACGATCACGATGTTGCGGTCGAACGCTTCCTGGAACAACGCCGGCTCGGCCTGCAATGCGGCCGAAAACGCCGCTTCGATCGGCACGAACAGCAAGACGAAATCGAGGCTGTGCAGGCCTTCCAGACGCTTGTAATCCTTGCCGGCGAGGCCCTTGACGTGGCTGCGCAGAGACAGCACGTGCTGCTTGATCGCGATCTGGCCG
Organism: Pseudomonas sp. lyk4-TYG-107; assembly: GCF_030209055.1. Lineage (NCBI taxonomy): Bacteria > Pseudomonadati > Pseudomonadota > Gammaproteobacteria > Pseudomonadales > Pseudomonadaceae > Pseudomonas > Pseudomonas sp. lyk4-TYG-107. The sequence continues at coordinate 51,728 of NZ_JARVST010000017.1, read as the reverse complement.
AGGGTGTCATCTTCGGCGGCAACGTACTGCTGATAGGCAGTGAGGCTGACCTTGGAGTCGACCACCACCTGCTTGTCGCCCGGCAGGTAAATGATCACATCCGGCTGGAAGCGCTCGCCGTCCGGCCCCTTGAGATTGACTTGGGTCTGGTACTCGCGGCCCTTCTCCAGACCCGCGTGTTCCAGCACCCGCTCAAGAATCAGTTCACCCCAGTTGCCTTGGGTCTTCTGGCCTTTGAGGGCGCGGGTCAGGTTGGTCGCTTCGTCGCTCAGGCGCAGATTCAGCGCTTGCAGACGCTCCAGCTCCTTGGCCAGCGAGAAGCGTTCGCGGGCTTCGGCCTGATAGCTTTCTTCCACGCGTTTTTCGAAGGATTGGATGCGTTCTTTCAGCGGATCGAGCAACTGCCCGAGGCGCTGTTGACTGGTCTCGGCAAAACGCTGTTCACGTTCATCGAAGATCTTCCCTGCCAGCTCGGCGAATTGCGCGCGCAGCTCATCGCGCGAGCCTTGCAGGTCGTTGAGGCGTTGTTGATGGCTTTCCTGTTGCTCGCGCAGTTCGGCGTTGAGCGACGCGGCCTGGGCGTCGAGACGCCGCAATTCGGCTTCCTTGTTGGCACGCTCGATGTTCCAGGCGTGGGAAGCGTCACGGGCATCATCACGCTCGATCTGCAGCAGCTCGACTTCGCGGCGCAGGGCCGCCAGCTCCGCCTGTTTGGCGGCATTGGCTTGGCCGAGGTCGACGATTTCATCGCGGCTGGCTTCAAGTTGGGCGTTGAGCCCGTCCTGCGCCAGTTGCGCCATGGCCAGGCGCTCTTCGAACAAGGCGACCTCGGCTTGCCGATCACTGGCCCGCCGTTGCAGTTGCCAGGCCAGCGCCAGCAGCGGCAATCCCGCGCCCGCCAGACCCAGCAACACGCTGGTCAAGTCCATAGCCATAGCCACTCCTGCCGATTCGATAAAGCCTGAAGGTTAACCAAGCCGTGGGGCGTTGGACAGCTCAGTCTTCGAGCAGTCCGAGTTCCCGTTGTGCACGCCGGTCGCCGGCGCGGGCGGCCTGGCGCAGCAGATCCTGCCCGATGCGCCGATCACGGGCATTGCCGCACTCGCGGCACATCAATTGGCCGAGACGACTTTGCGCGGCGACCACGCCTTCGCGCGCCGGTTGCTTGAGCAGACGCCCCGCCAGATGCTTGGCATTACGGCTATCGCCCAGGCGCGGGCTGTCGAGCAGCCATTCGGCCACACGCACGGAAAATCGCTTGGGAGGGGTAACACGAGGGTGTTCGGAGGTAACAGAGTCTGATACTGAGCGAAACTTCATAAAACACTGTGGGACAGATCGGAAGGCGCGCCACTCTACTCTCTTTTTCGTACAGGTAAAGTCGAAAAAAACCCGGCACGCCCGTCCTAGAGCAAGCGCTAGGGACAATCCACAGAAGCTGTGGATAACTCAGTGGACAACCGCTCCCGAACCTCCGCAAAGCCTTGTGGAATGGGGCTCGCAGTCAAACTGACGATTTTTTCACCAACAAAAAAAGACGATATTTTTCATTGACTTAAACTTTTGATACAGGCAGCCATCGGGGTCAGGATTGATATGACAGCAAGGTTACCGTCTGCGCAACTAATGTGCACAAGTACCTGTTACCCGGTTATATCGATGCGCTTTTTTGGCCCTTTTGGCGCCTCGGACTGGGGATAAGCGGGCTGACGATGGACATGGCTGCACGCTTTTGTGGCGACGGATGGTTTCTTCGCGAGCAGGCTCGCTCCTACAATCGGCCCCGTTCTCCTGTGGGAGCGAGCCTGCTCGCGAACGGGCCAGCCCTGTCCCCGGTGATCCGCGCCACCGACCGAAATCTTTTTTTGCCGCCGGGTTTGCATTGCCCAGGACGTTCCGTTACTATCCGCGGCGTTAGTACCAAGCTGAAAGTCAATTCCGGTCGAACACATCCCCACGGTCAACCTTCTTCCCAGAAGCCCTTCACCGAAAAAAGCGGGAACGACCCCTCGATGGTTTCCAGGTAAATCTTGCGCCGACACTGCCTTTGAATGAATGCAAAGGGTGTTGCGAAGACCACTTACTCTGACCGAACCAGCCTGCAAATTGATCAGGATCTTCACCCCGGGCCCAGAACCTTTGCCCTCGATGTGTTGCCTGTCCTCCTAAGTACCTACCTGCCAGCCCAAGCGCGCCAACTTAATAGCGCTTCAAACTGGCTGCTTTGTTCCAGTCGGGTTCTTTGTTCGACCAATGGTGGTCGACATTACTGGAACGTTTTAACGTTGCACGGTTCTTATCCGTGTCATTTGTAGGAACACCTAATAACTATGTCTACTCAAATCCAGACTCAGGATGCCATTCGCACCCTAACCAACGCTTTTGCCCCAATGAACTGCCTGATCATGGCCGCTCGCAAAGGCTGCTTCAGCTTCACCGTGGTCAATGAACACGGGATCGCTCGCCACAGCGAGCGTCTGTACCCAGATCAGTACTCCAGCGCCGAACCGCTGCAGGCCATTATTGATCGTACGCGTCAGGCATTGATTGCCTGAGAGCCGAAAAGGCTGCAAAAGCAAAAGCCCCGCACAAAATGCGGGGTTTTTTATTGCCCGATATTTCGCTTTTAGCCATTCACGCCTAAGCACCTTCGGATATAACGCCTGTGGCTCGCTGCCGGAAATATTTTAAAAACAGGCCTTTACGTCGCGAATATGACACTACACTTCAACTCAAGCGGCTTGATCCGCTTTCGGCGAGCCTGAGTCGATCCACTGCTGCCAAGGCCCTTTCAGGTATCGCCGGCCAATTACAAGATCCGAGGGTTTTATGGGTATCGCTGCCAGCGAACTGTGCCGCTATGTGATCCGTCCCACACTGATCTATCTGGGACGCCACTGCGCAACTGCCGAATCCCTGCTACTGGGCATTGCCGCCAGCCAGTCCGCCCTCGGTTCCGCCCTGCATGACCGCCGTGGCCACGGCCTCTACCGGATTGCCGAGCACCGCCACCAGGCCCTTTGGGATCACTATCTGGCACTCGATCCGGAGCGTGCGAGCCTGGTTCGCGGCCTCGCCAGCCAACATGCCTTTTTGAGCGGCCCGCACCTGGAATTGACCGTCAACCTGCGTTACGCCACCGCCATCGCCTGGCTGCTGGTAGAAGAACAACACACCCCCCTCCCCGCCCCGGACGATCTGCTGGGCATGGCGCGAATCTGGCGTCAGACCTTCCAGCCGCAAGGTCGTCTGCGCGACTTCACCTGCGCCTGGCAAACCTGTGTTTCACCGGTGAATCAGGTCGCGTGTTGACTGGCGAGTTTCAGAAGATCGCTCAACAGGTCGCGAATCTGGTCGGATTGTCCTACAAAACCGCTCTAACTCAAGCCATACGGACTATAGCGCTGGGACGAAAATGTTGGTAATTTTCGCCCCGGTGATCACCAGGAGTTCTAATAATGAAAAAAGTCATGCTCAAAACCACCCTTAGCCTCGCCGTTACCATGGCATCCACCCAGATCTTCGCAGCTGGCTTTGCCATCAACGAACACAGCATCAGCGGGATGGGCACTGGTTACGCTGGGCGATCCTCTTCTGCCGACGACGCAAGCACTGTTTATGGCAACCCTGCCGGCATGTCGCGCCTCACGCGCGAACAAGTCACCGGCGGTGTTGCATTCCTCGATGCCAAGACCGATATCAGCGACGCCAGCTCCAGCCCTAACGGCGGCAGCAACAAAGGCGACATGGTGCCCTTCACCTCTGTACCTATGGGCTTCTACGTCAAACCGATCGACGAGCATTGGGCATTCGGCCTCGGCGTGTACGTGCCGTTCGGTCTGATTACCGACTACGAAAAAGGCTTTGGCGGCCGTTACTTCGGCAGCAAGTCCGAAGTACAAGTCATCACTTTCCAGCCAACTGTCAGCTACAAGTTCAACGACGTGGTGTCGATCGGTTTCGGTCCGACCATCAACCGCATCGACGGCACGCTGGAATCCAACCTGTCGATCACTCAGGCTGCGCCGGACGGCAAGGTCAAGATCAAGGGTGACGACACCGCGCTGGGCTACAACATCGGCGTGCTGGTACAGGCCACCGACACCACTCGTCTGGGTCTGACCTACCACTCGAAAGTCGATTACAAGCTCGAAGGCAACACCAAGGTCAACTACGGCGTATTGGGCGCCGTCGGCCTAAGCGCCCAGCAGAAGTACGACGCTTCGCTGAAGATCACCACCCCTGAATCCGTGGACTTCTCGGTTACTCAGGCGATCAACGATCGCTGGAACGTTTACGCCGGTTCGACCTGGACCCGCTGGAGCCAGTTGAAGAAGATCACCGTTGAAAACTCGGGCGTACAGCCGCTGCTGGCCGGTCAGTTCGGCGAGATTACCGAAGAGCAGAACTGGCACGACTCCTGGGCTTACGCCGTGGGTACTTCGTATCAGTTGAACAAGGAATGGGTACTGCGTACCGGTCTGACCTTCGACCAGTCGCCGACCAACAACGTCGACCGTTCGCCACGCATCCCGACCGGCGACCGCACGATCTTCAGCATCGGTGCCGGCTGGAGCCCGACCGAAGACCTGACCATCGACGTCGCTTACTCGTACCTGAAGGAAGAGTCGGTCAAGATCCACAACCAGAACGATCGTGGCCAGACCTACGATGCCAAGTATGAAAACTCGGCAAACGGTTTCGGTGTTGGCGCAACTTACCGCTTCTGATGCTGCACGGCGAGGCTAACCCCTCGCCCACAGAAAAGCCCCGCTCTCTTTACAGAAAGCGGGGCTTTTTAATACCTGTTCAAACACCCCAGATCAAATGTGGGAGCGGGCTTGCTCGCGAATGCGGTCTGACATCCAGAACAAGTGCTGAATGATCCGCAGCCCTCGCGAGCAAGCCCGCTCCCACAAAAAGCGTGTGTTATCAATTGAGAGGTTTTGAGGCGATAGCCTTTTCAACCGCCGCAATAAACTCCGGATCATCGGGTTTGGTCAGACTGGAGAAATTCGCGATCACCTTGCCCTGACGATCAATCACGTACTTGTAGAAATTCCACTTCGGCGCACTGCTCTGTTCGGCCAGCACCTTGAACAGGTGAGTAGCATCGTCGCCACGGACCTTCTGCGGTTCGGTCATGGTGAACGTCACGCCGTAGTTGGCGTAGCAGACCTTGGCGGTTTCGGCGCTGTCCTTGGACTCCTGCTTGAAGTCATTGGACGGCACGCCGAGCATTTCCAGGCCTTGCGCCTTGTAATGCTGATTGAGCGCTTCGAGGCCCTCGAACTGCGGGGCGAAGCCGCAGAAACTGGCGGTATTGACCACCACCAGCGGCTTGCCGGCGTAGCGCTGGCACAGATCGACGGATTCCTTGGCGCGCAACTTGGGCAACGAACCTTGCAGCGCCTCCGGACAGTCAGCGGCCTGGGCCAGTCCGGTCAACGCCATCAGCAACGCGGGTACAGCACACCAGCGCATGAGCATGTCGGGGCATCCTTTGAGCAGTCATCAGACTCCCGACGTTACTCGCCATCCAAGCCTACAAGCAAGCGCCCAGGCCCAACTGCATTAACGCCAGGCCGCCCTGATGCCAGCCCCACCACACCAGCGCCAGCAACAGCGCGCCGAGTGCGGTGAAGGCGATTTGAGGCCAGGAGCGTTTCATACGGCGCCGACAGCCGGCTGCAGACGTGCCACAGGACGCTCGCGTACCGGCCAGTTCAGCGCGGCCGCCAGCAGGCTCAAAAGAATCGCCACTTGCCAGATCAAGTCATAACTCCCGGTACGGTCATACACCACCCCACCCAGCCAGCCGCCCAGGAACGAACCGAGCTGATGAAAGAGGAACACGATACCGCCGAGCATGGACAGGTTACGCACGCCAAACAAGGTCGCCACCGTGCCGTTGGTCAATGGCACCGTCGACAGCCAGAGGAAGCCCATGGCCATGCCGAACAGGTACGCCGAGGTCGTCGTCACCGGCAGCCACAGGAACAGCACGATCACCACCGCGCGCAGCAGGTACAAAGCGGTCAGCAGACGCGGCTTGGACATGCGCCCGCCGAGCCAGCCGGCGGTGTAAGTGCCGAAGATATTGAACAGCCCGATCAGCGCCAGCACCGTGGTCCCAACCGTGGCCGGCAGATGCTGATCAACCAGATAGGCCGGCAGATGCACACCGATGAACACCACCTGAAAGCCGCAGACGAAAAAGCCGAAAGCCAACAGCCAAAACCCTGAGTGCGAACAGGCTTCGCGCAGCGCTTCGGACAAGCTCTGCTCATGACCGAGTACCGGCAGCGGCTTGTCCTTGAGCATGCTCACCAACGGCACAATCATCGCCACCAGCAAACCGAGTACCAACAGCGCCGCCGACCAGCCGAGCCAGCCGATCAACCCCAGCGTGCCCGGCAACATCGCAAACTGGCCAAATGAGCCGGCGGCACTGGCGATGCCCATGCCCATGCTGCGTTTTTCCGGCGGCACCGCACGACCGACCACGCCGAGAATCACCGAGAACGACGTACCGGACAGACCGATACCGATCAACAGACCGGCACTCAGCGACAGGGTCAGTGCCGAATCGGACAGCCCCATGCACACCAGGCCCGCGGCATAAAGCACGCCGCCGACCAGCACCACTTTCGCCGCCCCGAAACGGTCAGCCAGCGCGCCAGTGAACGGCTGCGCCAGACCCCAGATCAGGTTCTGCAAGGCGATCGCGAAGGCAAACACTTCGCGCCCCCAGCCGAACTGCGCACTCATCGGCGACAGGAACAGACCGAAGCCGTGCCGCACGCCCAATGACAACGCCAGAATCAGCGCACTTCCCAGCAACACCCAACCGCACGTACGCCACATCGATGTCATTGTTATTCTCCGTTCGCGGGTATATACCCGCTTAAATCCGGAAAAACCGGCCCTCAGGCCAGTTCATCCAACAGTCGCAGCAAGGTTTCACGCTTCTCGGCGCCCAGGCGATCGATCAATCGCTGTTGCGCCGCTTCCCAGGCCGGCAGCGCCGCCGCGAGGCGTTGTGCACCGGTTTCGGTGAGACGGACGATGCGGTTACGCATGTCCTCGCCCTCGGCCAGCGCCACCAGGCCCTCGCCTTCGAGCACCCGCAGGTTGCGCCCCAGGGTGCTGCGATCCAGACCCATGGCTTCGGCCAGTTCCGAGATGCTCGGTTGATCCAGACGCTGCAGGTTGCACAGCAAAGAATACTGGGCAACGTTGATCCCGAAGCCGTCGAGAGCGCCGTCGTAATGCCTGCTGACGCCACGAGCGGCGCGACGCAGGTTGGTGCACAAACACTGAGAAGGAAGCATGATGCGTGTATATACCCGCGACTGTGTTAAATCAAGTTACACATGAGTTTTACCACTACATTTGTAGCGCCTGACAGGCCGCTTTCGCGAGCAGGCTCGCTCCCACAGGGGAATGCATTCCAAATGTGGGAGCGAGCCTGCTCGCGAAGAGGCCGGCGGTGTCTTGGCAATATGTCAGACCAACACCACCCCAACCAACACCACCATCTCCAGCAATTCCAGCAACGCCCCCGCCGTATCGCCCGTAGTCCCGCCCAGCCGCCGCATCATCACCCGCCGCAGCCAGACAAACCCGACCAACGCGACAACCAGCGCAACAATCGCTTTCACCCCGGCAATCAGCAAACACGCCAGCGCACTCGCCCCGAGCACCCACCAACCAGCTCTACGCGGCAAATGATCAGCCAACGCCTGCCCCAACCCACCCGCGCGCACATACGGTGTGGTCAGAAACAGTCCCAGCAGCGCCGCACGCCCCAACAACGGCACGATGATCAACATCACCGCATCCCCCTGCTCGATCAGCGCCAGCAACGCGCAGAACTTCAGCAGCAACACCAACACCAGCGTCACCACGGCAATCGGCCCGCTGCGCGGATCCTTCATGATCGTCAGCGTGCGCTCGCGATCACCGAAACCACCGAGCCAGGCATCGGCGCTGTCGGCCAGTCCGTCGAGGTGCAGCGCGCCGCTGAGCAGCACCCACACCGTCAGCAACAGCGCCGCATGCAGCAACAACGGCGCGCCGGCCAACGCCAGGTTGAATGCCCAGAGAATCCCCCCGAACAGGAACCCCACCAGCGGATAAAACAACAGCGAACGCCCGAGCTGTTGCGGCTCAGGCATACCCGGCAGACGAATCGGCAAACTGCTGAGAAATTGCAGGGCGATCCACAGTGGCAGCATCTCAGTGACCTTCCTTGAGCACGCCATCGGCTTCGACGCTGAGCGCGAACAGCGCAGCATGCGCGACTTCGACATTGAGCAACTGCTCACGCGGCAAACCTCGCGCCTGCGCCAGCAACAGACGCATCACGCCGCCATGACTGATCAACAAAACGCGTTCACCGGCATAGGCCTGATGCAAACGCGCAACCGCACCGAGCACCCGATCGGCAAAATCCCTGACCGGCTCACCCTGCGGCGGCGTGAACGAATACGGATCGGCCCAGAACAGCCCCAGCGCTTCGGCATCAGTCTCCATCAACGCCGCTGCGCTCTGGCCCTCCCAGACACCGAAGTGCAGTTCCTGCAGATCCGTTTCCAACTGCACCGGCAGATTCAGTTGCTCGCCCAACTCTGCAGCGAACCGCTCGCAACGCTGCAGCGGCGAACTGATCAGCCGGTCCCACGGCCCGCCCGCGACCACGGCGGCACGCATCTGCGCCCAACCTTTTTCGGTGAGCGCATCATCGAGACTGCCGCGCAAACCGCCGCCCAGTTCAGTCTCACCGTGGCGCAGCAGGTCCAGACGCAACGTCATGCCGGACGATCCGCCACCGCGGCTTCGGCGAACGTCGCCATCTGCCCGTGCAGGTCGCAGGCCAGACGCAACAGCGGCACAGCCAACGCCGCCCCACTGCCCTCGCCCAGACGCAAGCCAAGCTCCAGCAGCGGTTCAGCGTTGAGGGTTTCCAGCACGTGGCGATGGCCCGGCTCGGCGCCACGGTGGCCGAACAGCAGCCACTCGCGGCAGGCCGGATTCAGCCGCACCGCCACCAGCGCAGCGACCGTGCAGATAAAGCCGTCGACCAGCACCGCGACGCCTTCCTGCGCACACGCCAGATACGCGCCGACCAGTGCGGCGATTTCAAAACCGCCGAGGTTGAACAGGGTTTGCAGCGCATCGCCACGTTGCGCCGCGTGCAACGCCAGTGCGCGCTCAATCACTTGCGCTTTATGGCTGACGCCTTCGGCATTCAACCCGGTACCGGGACCGGTCAGGTGCACCACCGGACAGTCGAGCAAAGCACAGGCCAGCGCACTGGCGGCGGTGGTGTTGCCGATGCCCATTTCGCCGACGATGAACAACTGAGCGCCAGCGGCTTTGGCCCGCAGCACGCTGTCGCGACCGGCCTGCAAGGCGAGTTCGCCCTGCGCCCGGGTCATCGCCGCGCCTTTGGCGAAATTCGCTGTGCCCGGGCCGATGTTCAGATGACGCACACCCGGCAGATTCAACGTCGGTGTCACGGTGCCCAGATCGACCACTTCCAGACGCGCATCGAGCTGCCGCGCCAGCACGCTGATTGCCGCACCGCCGCTGACGAAGTTGAGCAACATCTGCCCGGTGACTTCCTGCGGGAACGCGGAAACGCCTTCCGCGACCACCCCGTGATCACCGGCAAAAATCGCGATCCACACCTGCTCCAGCGTCGGCTTGATCTGCCCCTGCAACCCGGCCAGTTGCACCGCCACGCTTTCGAGACGACCGAGGGAGCCGGCCGGTTTGGTCAGTTGCTGTTGGCGCGCCGCCGCCTGTTCAACGATCTCGGCATTCACGGATTGGCACGGGTTCAACCACCACGCTTGAGTCATAACGCAGTTCCTTTCAGGGTCAGGGGCAGGCCGGCGACCGTCAGGACGACTCGCTGACAACGCTCGGCCAGAGCTTGATGCAGCCAACCGGCTTCATCGACGTAGCGGCGAGTCAATTCGCCCAGCGGCACGACACCCATTCCGGTCTCGTTGCTGACAAAAATGATTTCTCCCGGCAATGACGCCAGGCAGTCCAGCAGGGCGTCGCGCTCGGCGGCGAGACGCGCGGCGTCATCGAGCATCAGCAGGTTGGTCAGCCACAGGGTCAGGCAGTCGACCAGCAGGCAACGCTCGGCACTGGCGTTCTCGCGCAGGACGCGGGCCAGTTCCAGCGGCTCTTCGATCAGCGCCCATTCGGCCGGACGCCGGGCGCGGTGATGGGCGACGCGTTCGTTCATCTCACCGTCCAGCGGCTGGCTGGTGGCGATGTAAGTGACCGCCAGTTGGCTGTCGCTGGCGAGTTTTTCCGCCAGGCGACTTTTGCCGGAGCGGGCGCCGCCGAGGATCAGTTGGAGCATGGTTCATTCCTTCAAATTAGCGGTGTACCGACTTCAGTCATCGCGAGCAGGCTCACTCCTACAGGAGATCGCATTCCCCTGTAGGAGTGAGCCTGCTCGCGATGAATCCACCTCAAATCCCGCAGAGCTGACGCAACAATTCAGTATCCAGATGCTGCTCCACCAGATCCGCCAGCCGCTCGATATCGCGCTCGCGCAAGCCGTGGTAATCCACCTCCTGCACTTCGCTCAACCCGGCCCAGCGCAGCAACGCGGCACTGGCTTGCGGTGATTCGAACAAGCCATGCAGATAAGTGCCGAACACCTGCCCGTCCAGACTCTGCGCGCCGTCGCAACGACCGTCATCCAGATGCACCGCCGCGTTCTCCAGCGCCGGCCCTACCGTCACGCCGGCATGGATTTCATAACCACTGACCTCAGCGTTTTCCAGCGCCAGATGCCCACGGACATTGCGCAACTGCTTCTCGGCTTCCAGCGTGGTTTCGAACGCCAGCAAACCCAGGCCGGCACTGGAACCCGGTGCGCCTTCGAGGCCCAGCGGATCGTGCACTTGCTCGCCGAGCATTTGCAGACCGCCGCAGATCCCCAGCAACTTGCCGCCATAGCGCAAGTGCCGATTAATCGCCGCGTCCCAGCCGTTGGCGCGCAGATACGCCAGATCGCTGCGCACGCTTTTCGAGCCGGGCAGGATGATCAGGTCGGCAGCAGGAATCGCCTGCCCCGGGCCGATGAATTGCAGATCGACCTGCGGATGCAAACGCAGCGGATCGAAGTCCGTGTGGTTGCTGATGCGCGGCAGCACCGGCACCACCACTTTCAGCACTTGCTCAGCCTTGTCGGTCTGGCGCTGGTCGATGCCGTCCTCGGCCTCCAGATGCAGGTCCATCACGTACGGCAGCACGCCGACCACCGGTTTGCCGGTGCGCTGTTCCAGCCAGTCGAGGCCCGGTTGGAGCAAGGCGATGTCACCGCGAAAACGATTGATGATGAAACCTTTGACCCGCGCCTGTTCGCTCGGCGACAGCAACTCCAGCGTGCCGACCAGATGCGCGAAAACGCCGCCGCGATTGATGTCGGCGATCAGCAGCACCGGGCAATCCACCGCTTCGGCAAAGCCCATGTTGGCGATGTCCCCGGCACGCAGATTGATCTCGGCCGGCGAGCCAGCGCCTTCGACCATCACCAGCGGATACGCCGCGCTGAGCCGCTCGTGCGACGCGAGCACCGCTTGCATGGCGATGGCTTTGTAGTCGTGATACGCCACCGCGCTCATGCTGGTGACCGCGCGGCCATGGATGATTACCTGCGCGCCGGTGTCGCTGTTGGGCTTGAGCAACACCGGGTTCATGTCGGTGTGCGGTTCGAGATGCGCGGCTTGCGCCTGCACCGCTTGCGCCCGGCCGATCTCGCCGCCGTCGGCGGTCACCGCGCTGTTGAGCGCCATGTTCTGCGGTTTGAACGGCACCACCGCCACGCCCTGACGGGTCGCCCAGCGGCACAGCGCCGTCACCAGCGTGCTTTTACCGGCGTCGGACGTGGTGCCCTGAACCATCAAGGTTGTCATTGGGTTTCCTTGGCGAAAGCTTGCAGCGCTTGTTCGAGACGCGCTTCTTCAGCGGCGTTGGCAGGCAGGCCGAAACGCAGGCTGCTGTTGTGGGTGAAGATGCGCAGGAGGATGCCGCGTCGGGCCATGAACTCGTGCAGCGCAGGCGCGTGCTCGGTGATCAGCCACTGAAACAACGCGCAACCGCCCTGAGGTTTGAAGCCATAGCGCTCCAGCAACAACGCGAGGCGCTCACTGGCTTCATCGCTGTGAATGCGTTGCCGGGTGTGCGCTTCGGTGTCTTGCAGACAGGCCTGACCGAGCACCCGCGTCGGCCCGCTGACCGCCCAGGGTCCGACCTGTTCCGCGAGCAATCTGAGCAACTTGCGCTCGGCCAGCACAAAGCCCAGACGCACCCCGGCCAGACCGAAAAACTTGCCGAAGGAACGCAGCACAATCAAACCGATCTGGTGGGTATGCGGCGCCAGACTCAGCTGCGGTGTGTTATCCATGAACGCTTCATCGACCACCAGCCAGCCGCCACGCTGGGCCAGCCGAGCGTGCCAGTCGAGCAGTCGCGCCGGGGTCAGGCTCAGGCCGGTGGGGTTGTTCGGATTGACCACCACCAGCACGTCGAGGCTGTCGAGGAAGAATTCGACTTCCTGCTCCAGCACTTCGCGCACGATGTAACCGCTGCGGCGCCAGGCTTCGGCGTGCTCGGCATAACACGGCGACAATACGCCGACCTTGCCGGCGCGACGCAAACGCGGCAGCAACTGGATCGCCATTTGCGAACCGGCCACCGGCAGCACCTGCGAGGCACCGTAATAATCGCACGCGGCCTGCTCCAGGCCGTCGTCGGTTTCCGGCAAGCGTGCCCAGGCGCGCAACGGAATTTCCGGCACCGTAAACGGCCACGGCGCGAGGCCGCTGGACAAGTCGAGCCAGTCAGCCTCGGCAATCCCGTAATCGAGTGCAGCCTTGCGCAGCCGGCCACCGTGCTCAAGCATAGAATTCAGCTCCCACGCAGAGAATCAGCAGCCATAACCATACCCCGCGCTGGACCAATTGCCAGCCGCGATCAATCGAATCGGCATCCGCCGGCGGACCTTCACCCAGTTGCGGACGCTCATGCAGTTCTCCGTGATAGATCGCCGGGCCGCCCAGTTCGACATTCAATGCACCGGCACCGGCCGCCATCACCGGACCGGCATTCGGGCTGTCCCATTGCGGGCCCTGGCTGCGCCAGCATTTCCAGGCGAGCCGAGTGTTGCCCAGCAGCGCGTAGGTCAGCGCCACCAGCCGGGCCGGAATGTAGTTGAGCACGTCGTCGATTTTTGCCGCGCACCAGCCGAAGCGTTCGAAGCGTTCGTTGCGATAGCCCCACATAGCGTCGAGCGTATTGCTCAGGCGATAGAGCACCACGCCCGGCGCGCCGGCCACGACAAACCAGAACAGCGCGGCGAACACCGCGTCACTGCCGTTCTCCAGTACCGACTCAGTGGCCGCGCGCGCAACGGCGGTGCTGTCCAGTTCGCTGGTCTGGCGGCTGACCAGATAGCCGACGCGTTTGCGCGCCTCTTCCAGATCATCGGCGCGCAAGGCGGCGGCTACCGGCGCGACATGCTCACCGAGGCTGCGCATGCCGAGGGCGCAATACAGCGCCAGAATCTCGACGATCCAGCCCACGTACGGTGCCCAGGAAAACGCGGTGGCGAGCAAGGTCAGCGGCAGTACGGCGATCACCCACGCGGTGACCCCGTGACTGCGCCAGCCGCGCCCGCCCGCATTGAAACGGCGCTCGATGCGCCCGGCAAAATTGCCGAACGCCACCAGCGGATGCCAGCGTTTCGGTTCACCCAGCAGCGCATCCAGCGCGACCGCGGCGACACTCAACAACGCCACACTCATTGACTCACTCCCCAATAATTTTCGTACAGCAACTCATTGAGCGGCCGCGCCTGCGCCCACCCTTCGAGTACCAGCATCGGCGCCGGATAGAATTCCTTGACCGGCCCCAGACACAACACCGCCAACGGCTTGGCCCCGGCCGGCAACTGCAGCAGATCGGCCAGTGCCTGCGGTTCGAACAGCGACACCCAGCCCATGCCCAGCCCCTCGGCTCGGGACGCCAGCCACAGATTCTGAATCGCGCAGGACAGCGAGGCCATGTCCATTTCCGGCAGCGTACGACGGCCGAAAATATGTTTTTCGCGATCGTCCATCAGCGCCGCGACCAGGACTTCGGCGCAGTCGTTGATGCCTTCGACCTTGAGCTTCATGAACTCGTCACTGCGCTCGCCGAGGGCTTCGGCGGTGCGGATGCGTTCTTCTTCGACAAGGTTCTGGATCTGCCCGCGCAAGGCGCGATCGCTGATGCGGATGAAACGCCATGGCTGCATCAGACCGACGCTGGGCGCCTGATGCGCGGCTTCGAGTAGACGGCGCAGCAGCTCCGGTTCGACCGTGCCGCCGGTGAAGTGGCGCATGTCGCGGCGTTCGGCGATGGCTCGGTAGACGGCTTGGCGCTCGGCTTCGGAGAATGTGTTGTCGGTCATGGACTCTTCGCGAGCAGGCTCGCTCCCACATTGGACGGGGTGCTTGCTCAAGAAACGCGATCCCCTGTGGGAGCGAGCCTGCTCGCGAAGGCGGCCTGACATTCTGGCGCAAACAATGCGGCAATCGCCTTCGGATTCGACGGAAAGTAGAAATGCACGTACGACGCCGTCATCCGCCCTTCCCGATATACCGCCTCGGCCCCGCGCCCGCCATTCGGGCTGATGCCCCGGGCAATCGGCGTCAGTTCGGTGCTGGTCAGGGAATGGTGATAGGTGTGCCCACGCAGCGAGCCCTCCGGCAGATCCACCGCTTGCAGTGCCAGTGCCGCCAGACGTTTTTGCATCACCGCCTTACCGCGCAGCAGCCCCACCAGTTCGGCGCGGGTGCCGTCAACGTCGGTCAACGCGTCGAGCAGATAGAGCATGCCGCCGCACTCGGCGAGCAGTGGTTTGCCGGCGGCGTGGTGCGCACGGATTGCATCAAGCATTGCCACGTTTTGCGATAGCGCGACATGGTGCAATTCCGGATAACCGCCGGGCAGATACAGACTGTCGGCCTCGGGCAGTTGGGTATCGCGGATCGGCGAGAAGAAACTCAACTCGGCGCCCATCGCCCGTAACAGGTCGAGACTGGCGCCGTAGGTGAAGGCAAAGGCCTCATCGCGAGCGACAGCAATGCGCACGCCGTCGAGCAGCGGTTCAGCGCTGATCATTTCAGGCGCGGCGAATTCCACGGCCGGTGGCAGCGCTACCTCGCAACTGCTGGCCAGTGCTTCAGCCGCCGCGTCGAGACGCAGATCCAGATCATTCAGTTCACTGGCCTGCACCAGACCGAGATGGCGGCTCGGCAACTCGATCCCGGTCTCGCGGGACAATGCGCCGTACCAGCGCAAACCTTCGGTGAGGCTGCCTTCGAGCAATTGCGCATGACGCAAGGTGCCGACACGGTTGGCCAGCACGCCGGCAAACGGCAGGTCCGGCTGGTAACGCGCCAGCCCCAACGCCAATGCGCCGAAGGTCTGGGCCATGGCGGTGCCGTCGATCACGCCGAGTACCGGCACGCCGAAATGCCGCGCCAGATCGGCGCTGGACGGCGTGCCGTCGAACAGGCCCATCACGCCTTCGATCAGGATCAGATCGGCTTCGGCGGCGGCTTCCCACAACAGGCGGCGGCTTTCCTGCTCGCCGACCATCCACATGTCCAGTTGATACACCGGCGCACCGCTGGCGCGCTCGAGAATCATCGGGTCGAGGAAATCCGGGCCGCACTTGAACACGCGCACCTTGCGCCCCTGGTTGCGATGCAAGCGAGCGAGCGCGGCAGTGACGGTGGTCTTGCCCTGACCGGAGGCCGGCGCGGCGATCAGTACCGCCGGGCAGTGACGTGGTTGATTCAAAGTTCGACGCCTTTCTGCGCTTTGATGCCAGCCTGGAAGGCGTGTTTGAGCATGCCCATTTCGGTAACGGTATCGCCCATCTCGATCATTTCCGGCTTGGCCGCACGACCGGTGACGATCACGTGTTGCATCGGCGGACGCGCCTGCAGGTCGCTGAGCACTCGATCCAGATCGAGGTAGCCGTGCTTGAGGGCGATGTTCAGTTCGTCCAGCACCACCAGGCCAATCGACGGATCGCGCAGCAGCTCGCGGGACACTTCCCACGCGGCTTCGGCGGCGGCGATGTCACGCTGGCGATCCTGGGTTTCCCAGGTGAAGCCCTCGCCCATCACGTGAAAGCGCACTTGCTCGGGGAAGCGGCGGAAGAACAGTTCTTCGCCCGTGCTGTTGCGACCTTTGATGAACTGCACCACGCCGCACTGCATGCCATGGCCCATGGCGCGGGCGAGCATGCCGAACGCCGAGCTGCTTTTGCCTTTGCCATTGCCGGTCAGCACCAGCACCAGGCCGCACTCGTCAGGGGAATTGGCGATGCGTTCGTCGATCACGGCTTTTTTGCGCTGCATACGCGCCAGATGGCGTTCGTCGCGCTCGGGGGAATCGGTCATGGGGGAGCTCTCCGTTGAGGCTGGATAACGGCGGGCAGGCACAAGAATAGACGGCAAAAAGCCTGGCATCGCCCACCGTGATGCCGCTGGATGGATCAGGCCGGTCTCCGGGCTCATGAGCGGCGCATCGCCTGACTGCGCGCCTTCCCGCGTCTGTCGACACAGTGGCTCAAGGCGCAGTTTTCACTCATTTACCGTTGCGGGGGCAGCGCCGGGATCGTGATCGTGCTTCGCCTGAAGACAACCCTCACCGGCTTCCCTGTTTCACTCTGTCGACATGCGTCACAGAGCACCTGAAACAAGCCGCGAAGGTTAGAGGGTTGGGGGTGGAGCGTCAATTAAAGAGGGGGCCGTCGGGCGAATAACTGCCGTCGATCAATTATCTGACGCCAATCTTGTGCCACACTGAGACAAGTGATATCAAAGAGCCATGCTTTTGATTGAAAAGCACATCACAACAATAAGGATGATGACGATGCAAGGCATGATCATCAGCAACCCGCGCCTGGAATTCCTGCGCCCGATGCTGGAACGCTGGTTTGACTGTATCGACCGCTACAACGCCATTCGCGGCGACAACGACACCCCTTACTGGCATGACGAGAAAGCCAATCTCGGCTTGCTCTCCGCGGCAGCCTGGATGGCCGAGCTGGTGACCCTTTGTGATACCTCGACCCGAAAGCAGAACGAGGATGGCGAGCGCAATGCCCGCGCCGATCTGTTCATCGCCGGCGCCGAAGACCGCGCCTACCTTCAGGCCACCCAGCGCTGGCCACGGGTCAACAACCTCAATCTGACCCAGGCCCTGCTGGACATCACCAGCGACGCCAAACGCATCAGCTTCGCCAGCGACCTCAAGCTCGGCTGCCTGTTCGTCGCCCCGCAAAAAGCCCAACACAGCGCCAGCCCCGAAGAGTTGCAGGACATGGTCGACGACCTGCAAAAGGAACACTGCTGCGCAGTAGCCTGGTATTTCCCCTATGCCTACCGCAAGTTGCGCAGCGAAGCGGGCAACTATCACCCGGGCATCGCCGTGCTGTTCAAAGAGGCCCGTGGTTGAGCGGTTGAACCATCGGGTGCGCGCACTCCTCTATGATTAGGCATGCATTCATAGGGAAGATCAGTAATGCGCAAAACCCAACTCGCTCTCGTCATCGCCCTCGCCGGAGGGCTCGCCGCCTGCGGTGAATCCTCCAGCCTGCAAGTTTCTGACGGCACCGGTCCGTCACCGAAGCTGCCTGAACCAAACAAAACCCTGATCCCGACGGTGAACATCGCCCCGGCGGTCGGCTGGCCTGCAGGCGGTAAACCGACCGCCGTAGCCGGTACGCAAGTCGCAGCATTCGCCGAAGGCCTCGATCATCCGCGCTGGCTCTACGTGCTGCCCAACGGTGACGTGCTGGTGGCGGAAACCAACGCTCCGCCCAAGCCTGACGACAGCAGCGGCATTCGTGGCTGGGTGATGAAGAAAGTCATGGGCAAGGCCGGCGCTGGTGTGCCGAGCCCGAACCGCATCACCCTGTTGCGCGACGCCGACCACGACGGCGTGGCCGAGACCCGCACGGTGTTTCTGCAAAATCTCAATTCGCCGTTTGGCATGACCCTGGTCGGTAACGATTTGTACGTCGCTGACACCGATCGCCTGCTGCGCTTCCACTACGAATCCGGCGCGACCGAGATCAAGACCCAGCCGATCAAAGTCACCGATCTGCCGGGCGGCACGCTGAACCATCACTGGACCAAAAATGTCATCGCCAGCAAGGACGGCAGCAAGCTGTACGTCACTGTCGGCTCGAACAGCAACGTCGGCGAGAATGGTCTGGATAAAGAAGAAGGTCGCGCGGCGATCTGGGAAGTTGATCGCGCCACCGGCAACCACCGGATCTTCGCCTCGGGCATCCGCAACCCCAACGGCCTCGCGTGGGAAACGACCACGGGTGCGCTGTGGACAGCGGTCAATGAGCGTGACGAGATCGGCAGCGACTTGGTGCCGGACTACATCACCTCGGTCAAGGACGGTGGCTTCTATGGCTGGCCCTTCAGCTATTACGGTCAGCACGTGGATGTGCGGGTGAAGCCGCAAAATCTGGATCTGGTGGCCAAAGCTATCGCCCCGGACTACGCCGTCGGCCCGCACACTGCCTCGCTGGGCCTGACCTTCGCCGAAGGCAACAGCCTGCCGGCGCAGTTCAAGGAAGGCGCCTTCATTGGCCAGCACGGCTCATGGAACCGCAAACCGCACAGTGGCTATAAAGTGATTTTCGTACCGTTCGCCGCTGGCAAGCCGAACGGAGCACCGGTGGATGTGCTGACCGGTTTCCTCGACAAGGACGAGAACGCTTTGGGTCGCCCGGTAGGCGTGGTGATCGACCAGCAAGGTGGTTTGCTGGTGGCGGATGATGTGGGGAACAAGGTTTGGCGGGTTTCGTCTGCCAAGTAACTTTTGCCTGACCTGAAACAACTGTGGGAGCGAACCTGCTCGCGAATGCGTAGTGTCAGCCTCCATTGGGTTGACTGATACAGCGCTTTCGCGAGCAGGCTCGCTCCCACATTGGAATGGCTGCGATTTTTACTACGGGTTATGCGCCAGATGCTCCGGCTGCAACACCCGCTTGGCACTCAGGTACGCCTTCTGCCAGTACGCCTTCGACAGACTGTCCAGCTTCACCGTGCCGCCGGTGGCTGGCGCGTGCACGAAGCGCCCTTCGCCGACGTAGATTCCCGCATGGCTGACCTGCGAGCCGCCGTTGGTGGCAAAGAAGATCAGGTCGCCGGTCTGCAAACCCTCTTTGCCGACATTCGGCGCCTGCATCACGATCATCTCGCGGGTGGAGCGCGGCAAGGAGATACCGGCGGCATCGCGGTAGACGAAACCGATCAGGCCACTGCAATCAAACCCGGAATCCGGTGTGTTGCCGCCCCAGCGATAAGGCGTGCCAACCAGGCCCAGCGCGCGAAACAGCACGTCTTCAGCAGCCGGCGAAAAAGCCTGGGAAGGCCCGAACACCACCGGGGCGCGTACCACGGGCGCAGGCGGCGGAGTGCGGCTGGCGCAGGCGCTGAGCAGCGCTGCGAAGAAAATCACTGTGAGGCGGGCCGACATCGTCATAAGCAGAACATCCTGATCTGGCTGCGGCTTTCTCTGCCGAATGGACAGAAACAAAACCGCCTGCGCAGCACGCAGGCGGTTTGCCATCAATATAGATACAGGATTCTAGCGGCTACGCGGCAAACTTCAAGTAAGACTTTAACTTCACCTTGTAAAGTCTAGGTCTACTCCCTTGCCGGGCACCGTTTTTGTCGCCACGGACGTGGCGACAACGGGGGAATTACTTGCGAGCGGTGACCACGGTCGGAGCCATCGCGAGGGCGCGCTTGGCTTCGATGAAGGTCTTGCTCCAGTAGCTGTCACCCAGGCTGTCGATGCGAACACCGCCGCTGCGACGACTGCTGGAGTGGATGAACTGATTGTCACCCAAGTAGATCCCGGCGTGGCTTACACGACCGCGACGACCATTGGTAGCGAAGAACAGCAGATCGCCCGGCTCAAGGTTGCCGCGCGAGACCAGAGGCGCATCCACGTTGATCATTTCACGGGTGGAGCGCGGCAGATTCATGCCGGCTTCTTCGCGGAACAGATAACCGATGAAACCGCTGCAGTCGAAGCCGGCTTCAGAGGTGCCGCCGAAACGGTAACGGGTACCGATCAGGGACATGCCGCGTTCAAGGATACTGTCGGCCAGAACCGGAAGCTCGTACGGCTTCTTGTTGAAGTCCGAGAGTTCTTTTTCGGTGTCCAGCTCTTCCTGGTAAATAACAGAAGACTGGGCAGTGGCAGAATTTTTAACCTGCTGAGGCTGCTCTTGAACTGGAGAATGAGCAGCGCAACCGAACAACAGGGTGACGAGTGCGAGAGGCACGAGGGGTGCGAAGCGATTTAGCATGGGCACGACCGTGGCTGAAGTTGTAAAGAAGCCGAGACTATGCCCGCTATCGGCCTCATTTGCAAATTCAATCGATCTTTTTGTGACTTCCCGGTTTCTCGTTTACATCTAAGCGCTTAAGCCCATTTGACTCGATACGCGGTCTGCATACGTTGCGGAAACGCGGATTTTCTGGCGCCTGAAATATGTCGAAACGTGCTGAAAGCCTCGTATTTCAAGGGCTGACTACCAACCGAGGGTCTCTTTCAGGAACGGAATCGTCAGCTTGCGTTGCGCCTGCAACGAGGCCTGATCCAGCTGTTCGAGCAGGTCGAACAATGCACTCATGCTGCGGGTGCCGCGAGTCAGAATAAAGTGTCCGACTTCATCGGTCAGATGCAGACCGCGACGCGACGCGCGCAATTGCAGGGCACGCAATTTGTCTTCATCGGAGAGCGGCCGCATCTGGAAGATCAGCGCCAGGGTCAGGCGCGATTTGAGGTCAGCCAGTTTCACCGGCAGCTCGCGCGGCGAGGTTGAAGCGGCAATCAGCAAACGTCGACCGCTGTCACGCAGGCGGTTGAACAGATGAAACATCGCCTCTTCCCAGTCCGGCTTGCCGGCAATCACCTGCAAGTCATCCAGGCAGACCAGTTCGTACTGCTCAAGGTTGTCGAGGATTTCGATACCACGATCCATCAGCTCGGCCAGCGGCAGATACACCGCCGGTTCACCCATCTGCTCGAAACGCAGACACGCCGCCTGCAACAGATGCGTACGCCCTACCCCATGCTTGCCCCACAGGTAGATGAGGCTTTCGGTCCAGCCGGCGTCGGCTTCGCATAGGCGCTCGACATAGCCGAGTGCAGCGGCATTGGCGCCTGGGTAGTAGTTGATGAAGGTGGCGTCGTCACGCAGACGCACACCTAGGGGCAGCTGAATCGGTTTCATGCTGACTGAACAGTTCTCAAGGAACCGTTAGTGGCCTCTGTGTAAAGTTTGCGAAGTTTATACCCGTGAAGCTGAGCGCACAATGCGACAGACCCCAAGCAAAATCAAAGGTTTGCGTTAACACGCTGGTTTTATGACAGTTTCTCTGACGCGGTATCGAACGAACCCGCCGCAAAACCCGGGCCAACCCGGCACAATGCCGGGCCGCCCGTGATCGGATTACAACTCGGGCTCATCTGCCCCGCTGTAAATATCCGAGTCCTTGTACAAATCGTGCACGTGACGCACCAGCACCATGATCACCGCCGCCACCGGCAATGCCAGCAGCACTCCGGTAAAGCCGAACAGCTCGCCGCCGGCCAGGATTGCGAAGATCACCGCCACCGGATGCAGGCCGATCCGGTCGCCGACCAGCAGCGGCGTCAGCACCATGCCTTCCAGCGCCTGCCCGACCATGAACACCGCAACGATGCCGATCATCGGGTACAGGTCGCCACCGAACTGGAACAGCCCGGCAATCAGCGCCGCGCCAATACCGATCACAAAACCCATGTACGGCACGATTGCCGCGAGGCCTGCGATCAGGCCGATCAACAGCCCCAATTCCAGACCAACAATCATCAGACCCGCTGCGTAGATCACGCCCAGCGCCAGCATGACCAGCAACTGTCCGCGCACGAACGCGCCGAGCACTTCGTGGCACTCACCGGCGAGCGAGACGATGGTTTCTTCACGATCACGCGGCAACAGGCTGCGGATCTTGGCCATCATCACGTCCCAGTCGCGCAGCAGATAAAAACTCACCACTGGGATCAGCACCAGATTCGCCAGCCAGCCGATCAGCGCCAGACTCGAGGCCGTCGCCTGACTCAGCACCACACCGACGATGTCAGTGGTCTGCCCCATGTGTTCGCTGATCGCCGCCTTGACCTTGTCGAACTTCCAGAAGCCGTCAGACAGGCCCAGCTTCGATTGCGCCCACGGCAGCGCCGTGTGCTGCAGCCAGTCAAGCATTTGCGGCGCCAACTCATACAAACGCACCAACTGCTTGGCAAGCATGGGCACCAGCACCAACAGCAACGTGGTGACGATCAGAGTGAACAAGGCGAACACCGCGATCACACCCCAGGTTCGCGACAAACCGAGTTTCTCCAACCGATCCACCAGCGGATCGAACAGATACGCCAGCAGCAACGCCACCAGAAACGGCGTGAGGATCGGATGCAGCAACCACACAAACGCGCAAAGCAGGACTACCCCACCGAGCCAGAACCAACGCCGCGTATCGGCCATTTACCACTCCCACTGCTTCTATATAAGGAAAGACTTACCAGCGAAACCGCAACGAAGGTGCTACCGGTGCAGGCGCTGGAGCCGCAACAGGCGCTGCACCTGCCACCGCTGGCTGCGGCGCTGCCACTGGCGTCGGTGCTTCGGCCGGCAACTCCTGCAACTTCGCCAACGACAACTGCGCGCGCAACTGATCGGCACTGCCGTTGACCCGATACACGATGCGATCACCATCGACACTTTGCAGACGCACACCAAACGGTTCGAGTAACCGCAGCAGTGTGGCGTAATGCTCAAGACTCATACCCTGCACTTCCAGGGTCTGTTGGCCCGAAGCACCAGGCTTGGCGACAAATCGCGGCGCCAGACGCTCGGCCACCGCCAGCATCACCGCATCGGCCACGGCAAACTGATCGGAGCCCTGCACACTGCCGGCCTCTTTCTGATCGCCCAGCCACAGATGCCACTTGGCCTGCCACAGCCCGCCCTCTTCGTGCGCATGCACCGCCAGCAACGCATCCGCGCCGTAACGCTCCGAAGCGCCGCGCAATGGCGCGGGATCGCTGCCATCCAGCACTGGCGCGGTGGCCACCAGTTGCTCACTCAGATCCGCTAGCGGCAGACGCAGCGGCAAGCCACGATGCTGAGCCGCAGAACGCAATGGAGCAGCCGCTGCCTGACCGTCGCCGACCAGGCTCGAACCTTCAGTCGAATCGTTCAGCCACCAGCTCAGAATCGACGGCCGACTCGCCCCCCACAATGACAGCCCGGCCCGGCGCAGCGCCTGCTCGGTGGTGGCCGGATCGAAATCGACCTTGAGCACCTCCGGCGGCCCGGCATCGAAACCGAACTGACTGATGATCTGCTGCGGATCCTTGCGAATCGCTGCCAGCCCCGGATTCTGCGGAGCCTTGGGGTCACCGGTCAGGCGCAACACCAGCGTATCGAGCGCCGCCTGCGTGGCGCGATCACGCTCTTCCGGCGCCTGACTGCTGACCGGCTGGCGCACTTGATAGAGACCCTTGAGGTTTTCGGCATGACTCGCCAGGCTGACCAACGACAAACAACCCACAACCAACAATTTACAAAAACGCATGGAAAATTCCCGTCGACAGGAGCGGCTGGAACAGGCCGCGTGAACCGGTTAAGCAAGGCTGTGACAATCTGCCATCGCAAAACATTCACACGCTAGCGGTAAGTTTTTGCACAGTGATAACGATAGACGGTTAATCGGCACACCTTATACAGGCAGCCGCCCGGCACAATTGCAAAAAATTTCAGTCGATTATGCCCCTGCCCGTCGGCGCGAGGATGGCCGCTGCCCCTCAAGCCTGATAAAATCGCGCGCCTTCGCAGACCGGCAACAGCCGGGCACCCCGAAATTCGCGTAAGGCCATCGCCCTCTCGATTTCGATGTTCCCGCTGAACTCGGTCGTTACCCCTGAATCCCCTCCCCTAAAGGCCTGGATCATGAGCAAGCAACCCTCCCTGAGCTACAAGGACGCCGGTGTAGACATCGACGCCGGTGAAGCATTGGTCGAACGCATCAAGAGCGTCGCCAAGCGCACTGCGCGCCCGGAAGTCATGGGCGGCCTGGGCGGTTTCGGCGCCCTCTGCGAGATCCCGGCCGGTTACAAACAGCCGGTGCTGGTTTCCGGTACTGATGGCGTCGGCACCAAGCTGCGCCTGGCGCTGAACCTGAACAAGCACGACAGCATCGGCCAGGACCTGGTCGCCATGTGCGTCAACGATCTGGTGGTGTGCGGCGCAGAACCGCTGTTCTTCCTCGACTACTACGCCACCGGCAAGCTGAACGTCGACGTAGCTGCCACCGTGGTCACCGGTATCGGTGCAGGCTGCGAACTGGCTGGCTGCTCCCTGGTCGGCGGCGAAACCGCTGAAATGCCTGGCATGTACGAAGGCGAAGACTACGATCTGGCCGGCTTCTGCGTCGGCGTCGTGGAGAAAGCCGAAATCATCGACGGCTCGAAAGTCGCCACCGGTGACGCACTGATCGCCCTGCCATCGTCCGGCCCGCACTCCAACGGCTACTCGCTGATCCGCAAGATCATCGAAGTATCCGGTGCCGACATTGAAACCGTTCAGCTCGACGGCAAGCCGCTGACCGAACTGCTGATGGCCCCAACCCGCATCTACGTGAAGCCGCTGCTCAAGCTGATCAAAGACACCGGTGCGGTCAAAGCCATGGCCCACATCACCGGTGGCGGCCTGCTGGACAACATTCCGCGCGTTCTGCCAAAAGGCGCTCAGGCCGTGGTTGACGTGGCCAGCTGGACTCGCCCGGCGGTCTTCGACTGGCTGCAAGAGAAAGGCAACGTCGACGAGACCGAAATGCACCGCGTACTGAACTGCGGCGTCGGCATGGTGATCTGCGTGGCTCAGGAGCACGTTGAAGTGGCCCTGAACACCCTGCGTGACGCCGGCGAACAGCCTTGGGTCATCGGCCAGATCGCTGCCGCTGCCGAAGGCGCTGCCCAGGTTGATCTGCAGAACCTTAAGGCTCATTAATGTCCGCAACCTGTGATGTCGTGGTGCTGTTGTCCGGCACCGGCAGTAACTTGCAGGCTCTGATCGACAGCACGCGGACCGGCGACAGCCCGGTCCGCATCGCTGCGGTGATTTCCAACCGCGCCGACGCCTATGGCCTGCAACGCGCCAGTGACGCGGGTATCGCCACCCGCTCGCTGGATCACAAGGCTTTCGAAGGTCGCGAGGCCTTCGATGCTGCCCTGATCGAACTGATCGACGAATTCAAACCAAAACTCGTGGTACTGGCCGGCTTCATGCGTATTCTCAGCGCTGATTTCGTGCGCCACTATCAGGGTCGTCTGCTCAATATCCACCCGTCGCTGCTGCCCAAATACAAAGGGTTACACACTCATCAGCGCGCGCTCGAGGCCGGCGATGCGGAGCACGGCTGCTCCGTGCACTTCGTCACCGAGGAACTCGATGGTGGACCACTGGTCGTACAGGCAGTAATACCGGTAGAGTTGCACGACACGCCGCAGACACTTGCGCAGCGAGTGCATGTCCAGGAACACCTGATCTATCCGATGGCTGTACGCTGGTTTGCCGAAGGCCGACTGGCACTCGGTGAGCAAGGTGCTTTACTGGATGGCCAGTTACTCGCGGCCAGCGGCCACTTGATTCGACACTAGGAGATTTTATGCGTCGCGCCCTGCTCTTCGCTTGCGCTCTGCTCGCCCTGCCTTTCGCGCAGGCGGCAGACCTTCAACCGTTCTCCGCCAGCTACACCGCCGACTGGAAACAGTTGCCCATGAGCGGCACCGCCGAACGCAGCCTGACCAAGGAAGCCAACGGCGTCTGGAAACTCAGCTTCAAAGCGTCGATGATGATCGCCAGCCTGACCGAAGAAAGCACGCTGACCCTGGACAAGGACACCCTGCTGCCACAGTCCTACCACTTCGAACGTGGTGGTCTGGGCAAAGCAAAAAAGGCTGATCTGGACTTCGACTGGAACAGCAAGATGGTCACCGGCACTGACCGGGGCGACGCGGTGAAGATCCCGCTGAACCGTGGCATGGTCGACAAGTCGACCTATCAACTGGCGCTGCAGCACGACGTCGCCTCCGGCAAAAAGACCATGAGCTATCAGGTGGTCGACGACGGTGAAGTCGACACCTATGACTTCCGTGTATTGGGTGCCGAGAAAGTCGACACCAAGGCCGGCAAGATCGATGCAATCAAGGTCGAGCGCGTGCGTGACCCGACACAAAGCAAGCGCATCACTGTGCTGTGGTTCGCCAAGGATTGGGATTACCTGCTGGTCCGCCTGCAACAGGTTGAAACCGACGGCAAGGAGTACAACATCATGCTCCAGGACGGCACGGTCAACGGCAAAACCGTTAAAGGCAGCTGATCTGCCGCTACAACGAAAAGCCCCGCAGATGCGGGGCTTTTTTGTGCCTGCGATTCCCAGGCGACACACAAATACTGTGGGAGC
The DNA here is from genome assembly GCF_030209055.1 of Pseudomonas sp. lyk4-TYG-107. NCBI lineage: Bacteria > Pseudomonadati > Pseudomonadota > Gammaproteobacteria > Pseudomonadales > Pseudomonadaceae > Pseudomonas > Pseudomonas sp. lyk4-TYG-107. The sequence continues at coordinate 25,086 of NZ_JARVST010000017.1, read as the reverse complement.
GGGCTTGCTCGCGAAGGCGGCCTGCCAGCTAACGAAGATGTATCTGATACAACACCTTCGCGAGCAAGCCCGCTCCCACAGGGGGTGAGTGCAATCGTCAAGGGTCAGCTCAGACCGAAAATTTGGCCACCATATTGTTCAAATCCACCGCCAGCCGCGACAACTCCTGGCTTGCCGCACTGGTCTGATTTGCCCCCGCCGAAGTCTGCATCGCCAGATCGCGGATGTTCATCAGGTTGCGGTCCACCTCCCGCGCCACCGCTGCCTGCTCTTCCGAGGCGCTGGCGATCACCAGGTTGCGCTCGTTGATCAAGGTGAACGCCGAGGCAATTTCCTCCAGCGCCAAACCCGCAGCCTTGGCCAGTTCCAGAGTCGAATTGGCGCGGACGCTGCTCTGTTGCATCGAACTGACCGCCGAATCGGTGCCCTGCTGGATGCCACCGATCATCTGCTCGATTTCCTGGGTCGATTGCTGGGTGCGATGGGCCAGCGCCCGCACCTCATCGGCCACCACCGCGAAGCCACGCCCGGCATCCCCGGCCCGCGCCGCCTCAATCGCTGCGTTCAGTGCCAGCAGATTGGTCTGCTCGGCAATCGAGCGGATCACGTCGAGCACTTTGCTGATGCCGTGAACCTTCTGCGCCAGATCCTCGACCTGCGTTGCATTGGACGTGACGTCGTCAGCCAGGGACTGGATCGAAGTCACCGTCTGGTTGACCTGCTCGCGCCCATGCTGGGCAATCCGGTCAGACTCGCGCGACGCCTCGGAAGTCGCCACGGCGTTGCTCGCGACCTCTTCCACGGCAGCGGTCATCTGATTGACCGCCGTGGCGGCCTGCTCGATCTCCAGGCTTTGCTGGTGCAGCCCGCGCGTGGCGTCCTCGGTGACGCAACTCAGTTCCTCCGAGGCTGACGCCAACTGGCTGGACGACTCGGAAATCTGCCGGATGGTGTCGCGCAGGTTGTGCTGCATGCTTTTCAGCGCCTGCAGCAGCCGCGCCGGTTCGTCTTTGCCGGAGATACTGATATCGCCAGTCAGATCTCCACCAGCCACCACTTCCGCCACGCCGAGTGATTGCGCCAGCGGCAGGACGATGCTGCGGGTCAGCAACAACGCCAGACCGATGGTGATCAATGCGGTAATGCCGATCATCACCCCGACCCACACCCGCGAATTGATGAAAACCAGGCGCGCGGCTTCAGTGGCAAGATTGGCGTTGTGCTTGTTCAGCTCGACCAACTCCTTCAGGGTGGCCGCCATGTCGTCGGCCAACGGGCTCATTTCACCGTTGAGAATCGCCGCCGCCTCCTCCACCCGATTCTGCGCGGACAATTGCATGACCTGCGCCTGAAACTCCAGGTACTTGTGCTCGGCAACCTTGAAGCGGTCGAACAACTTGCGCTCTTCGGGCAGCACGATCAACACGTCATAGCGTTGTTGGGCTTCGCTCAAGACACCGCGCAGATCATTGAGCTTGGCGACATTCTGCGCCAGCGCCTGCGGGTCACGATTGAGCAGCAGGCGCATGGTCAGCGCACGCAGGCGCAACATGTCCTGACTCATCTCGCCGACCGCCATCACGCTCGGCAGCCAGTTGTTGTCGACCTCATCAGACTGGGCGCGCATGTTCGCCATTTGCAGCAGGGCGAACGCTCCCAGGGCAAACACCATCAGCGCCAACACACCAAAACCCAGGCCGGCTCGCGGCGCGATATTGAGACTACGGATGCTCATGACTCTGGTTCCTTCCAAAAGCGCTGCATCAACCCTGCAGCTGGTTGCTTTAGAAGGTATCGGCCCGGCGAAAATTTGCGTAAGACGAAAAGGTGATATCAAAAGGCCTTGATACTTCGAACCCTCGGCATTAACGATTCAGCGCGGTTTCCCGGACTTTGCCGCTGTTCGCGGCAATATCGCCAGGAAGTTATCCCGGGCGACCTTATGCGCAACTTCTTCAGGCAAGGCATCAAGGAACGGCGTGAAGCTGCGCATTTCCTGACCGAGCTTGGTGAAACGGCCTACAACATCCGAGCCGATCATGAACCGATCAGGGTATTTCTCGACCAAGGCCAGCCATTCGGCGCGCGGCTTGCCCTGCTCGTCCAGCAGGTACGGTGTCAGCATGCTCCACGACAGATCGATGTACAGATTCGGATAAGCCTCAAGCATCCGACTCACCGTGGGCAGGAGAAAATCCAGTTGCGTCTGGTGCCGATGAATTTCCGCGCTGGTGCCGGCGTGCGCCCAGATGAACCGGGTGTGCGGGTGATTACGCAGGGGTTCTTCGACTTCCTTCAGGTACAGCGGATTTTTCTCACGCTTGGAAGTGATGTTGGAATGCAGCATCACTGGCAGATCGTTTTCGGCAGCCAGGTGATAAATCCGCTTCATCGCCTCGTTATTGGCCCGTGGCGTGTCGCCGGCGGTCAACGCCGTCAAGTCATCATGGCGGGTGAACACTTCACCAATGCCCTGCCACAGCCCCGGATACAGATCGAGCATGCGCTGGATGTGCGCGGCGGAGTTCTTGTCATTGGGGTTGAAGCCCGACAGGAACGGATGAAAGTGCTGACGCTGCTCCGGAGTCAGCTTTTGCACGGCATCGGCAACGATCACGTCCGTGGCGCTGTACCAGTAGGCATCGGCATCATCGCCGGCGTAATAACGCGGACGCTTGGGTTCGTCCTCATGCCATTTCTTCGCCACGGGAATACCGGAAATCATCACATGGTCGATGGAATTGTCCTGCATGGCCGTGAGCAATTTCGCCATGCCGGCGGTTTCCTGGAAAAAATCCACGTAGTGCAAGTGCGCATCGCTGTAGGTGTAATCGCGGGCGCTGGCGCTACCGGCGAATGCCAGCAGGCAGGCAAGACTCAAACGAAACAAGGACACAAGTAATCTCCGGCAGGTAGGCATAGCCTAGACCCTGAGCCGATGACAAGGGTTCATCCTGCAGGAAAGTGGAACGCGGCTCTGTAGGAATGCTCTATAACTGCAAGGTCCTTTTTTGATCGAACGACTTTTTCCTACTGCCAGTGAGGTTGCCATGACTGTTACCGTCAATACCGTCTCCGCCGAAGGTTTTCGTCACACCGTACAGATCGATGACCACGAATTGTTTGCCGACGTGCCGAAGTCTGCCGGCGGCGAAGGCTCGGCCCCCGAGCCACACGACTACTTCGACGCCGCGCTCGGTGCCTGCAAGGCACTGACCCTGAAGATGTACGCGAAGAAGAAAGACATCCCGCTGACCGGCGTGGGTGTCGAGGTCAAACGCGACAACAGCGAAGAGCAAAAAGGCAAATACGCCCTGCACGTGACGCTTACCCTCAAGGGCGTCCTCACCGATGCCCAGCGTGAAGAACTGCTGCGCGTCGCCGATCGCTGCCCGATCCACAAACTGATGACCACCACCGACGTCAGCATCGAAACCCACGCCCCACAAGGCTTCGACAGCCAGTAATCACCCTCTTGCCAGCGGCGGGTTATGCTTCTGGCATCACCCGCTCAGCCTGGAATGCACCATGGATACGCAACCACTGATCATCCGCCCGCGCGCCGAAGACGTCGAAGGCCAGCCGATCCTGCGCCCGCTGCCGTCAGCCAAATGCCGCAGCATCGGGCCTTTCGTGTTTTTCGACCACATGCTCGAAACGGTTTATCCGACGGGCAAAGGCATGAACATCCGACAGCATCCGCACATTGGTCTCTCGACTCTGACCTACCTGTTCGAAGGACAGATCCAGCACAAGGACAGCCTCGGCTCCGATCAGGTGGTCAGTGCTGGCGATGTCAGCTGGATGACCGCCGGCAGTGCGATTGCCCATGTCGAGCGCACGCCCGAGCCGTTGTGGGCGCAAAGCTTCACGATGCACGGTTTGCAGATCTGGCTGGCCTCGCCCAAGGATCACGAGCAAGGGCCGGGACATTACAGCCATCACCCGGCGGCAACCTTACCGGTCAGCGATAACCTTGGCGTGCAGATTCGGATGATTGCCGGGTCAGGCTTTTGCCTGGAATCACCGGTGCCGGTGCTTTCTCCTACGCTGTACGCCGAAGTAAAGATGCAGACCGCGACTACTTTGCTGATCCCGACCGAGCACGCAGAGCGCGCGATTTATGTGCTGAGTGGCGATGCGCAGTTGAATGGCGAGCCCCTCGAACCCCATGCGCTGGCGGTGTTGCCGGCCGGGGAACAGATGAGCCTGTTTGCCGAAAGCGATGTGCACGCAGTGGTGTTTGGCGGCGCTGCGCTGGACGGGCCACGGCGGATCAACTGGAATTTTGTCGCGAGCGATCCGGCAGCGATCGATGAGGCGCGGCGTAAGTGGGCGGCCGGGGATTGGCCGACGGTGCCGGGGGAAGTCGAGCGGATTGAACTGCCTTAGCTCTGTGTCGCCTGTTAGTCAGCCATCGCTGGCAAGCCAGCTCCCACAGGTTTAGTGCCGGACAAATATCCAGAAAACGAATCGAACACTGTGGGAGCTGGCTTGCCAGCGATGAAGCCAGATCAGGCACCGACCGAGTCAATACCTGACTGCACAATCAGTCTTTGAACACTTCATCCAGCAAATCATGCATCGACTTGAACGCACGCTTGGCAGTCTTCGCGTCGTACATCATCTTGCCCGGGACATTGGCATGCGGATCGGTGAACGAATGCACCGCACCGCCATAGCTGAGCAACTGCCAATCGACCTTCGCCGCGTTCATTTCTTCTTCGAACGCCGGCAATTGCTCTTTCGGCACCAATGGATCGGAAGCACCGTGCAACACCAACACTGAACCCTTGATGTTCTTGGCATCCGCCGGGTTCGGCGAGTCGAGCGTGCCGTGGAACGACACCGCCGCCTTCACCGGCGCACCGGTACGCGCCAGATCCAGCGCACAGCAACCACCAAAGCAGAACCCGAACACCGCCAGCTTCGAGGTATCGACCGCTGCCTCGCCCTGCTTCTGCAATTGTTCGAACGCCGCCTGCATACGCTTGCGCAGCAGTGCGCGGTCGTTCTTCAGCGGCATCATCGCCGCGCCGGCCTCGTCAGCGTTCTGCGGACGTACTGCCTGGCCATACACGTCAGCAATCAACACCACGTAGCCCTTGGCCGCGACCGATTTGGCGATTTCTTCCGCCCCGGCGCTGACGCCCATCCAGTTCGGCGCCATCAGCAGGCCCGGGCGCGCGCCCTTGTGCTCGGTGTCGAACGCCAGACGACCTTCATAGGGCTGGCCATCCAGCTGATAGACCACGGAACGTACAGTAACTTGGCTCATTTCTGACTCCTGATTAGTTAAACACCAGAATGAAAAAACCCGCCGAAGCGGGTTTTTCTACAACGTGATCAAGCTGACAGTTCAACCAGCAGCTTGTTCAGACGGGTCACGTACGCGGCCGGGTCTTTCAAGCTTTCGCCAGCCGCCAGGGCGGCCTGATCGAAGAGGATGTGCGACAGGTCGCCAAAACGCCCTTCGTTCTGCTCGCCGTCGAGTTTCTCGATCAGCGGGTGGCTCGGGTTGAATTCGAAAATCGGCTTCGACTCCGGCACTTTCTGCCCGCTGGCTTCGAGGATCTGGCGCATTTGCAGGCCCAGGTCCTGTTCGCCGATGGCCAGAATGGCTGGCGAATCGGTCAGACGGTGAGAGACGCGAACCTCGGCAACGGAGTCGCCCAGCGCGGTTTTCAGGCGCTCGACCAGACCTTCTTTGGACTTGGCGACTTCTTCTGCAGCTTTCTTGTCCTCGTCCGAGTCCAGGTTACCCAGATCAAGATCACCGCGTGCCACGTCGACAAAGGTCTTGCCGTCGAATTCGCTGAGGTAGCTCATCAGCCACTCGTCGATGCGGTCGGTCAGCAGCAGCACTTCGATGCCTTTCTTGCGGAAGACTTCCAGGTGCGGGCTGTTCTTGACCTGCGCGTAGGTTTCGCCGGTGAGGTAGTAGATCTTGTCCTGACCTTCCTTGGCGCGCGCCAGGTAGTCAGCCAGACCGACAACTTGCTCGCCGTCGTCGCCTTGGGTCGATGCGAAACGCAGCAGACCGGCAATTTTTTCCTTGTTGGCGAAATCTTCTGCCGGGCCTTCTTTCATGACCTGACCGAAGTTTTTCCAGAAGCCCTTGTATTGCTCAGGCTCGTTCTTCGCCAGTTTTTCCAGCATGTCCAGCACGCGCTTGGTCAGCGCCGACTTCATCGAGTCGATGATCGGATCTTTCTGCAGGATTTCCCGCGACACGTTCAGCGACAGGTCGTTGGAATCGACCACGCCCTTGATGAAGCGCAGGTACAGCGGCAGGAACGACTCGGCCTGATCCATCACGAACACGCGCTGCACGTACAGCTTCAGGCCTTTCGGCGCTTCACGCTGGTACAGGTCGAACGGCGCACGGGCCGGCACGTACAGCAGCGAGCTGTACTCGAGCTTGCCTTCGACCTTGTTGTGGCTCCAGGCCAGCGGGTTTTCGAAGTCGTGAGCGATGTGCTTGTAGAACTCCTGGTATTCCTCGTCCTTCACTTCAGTGCGCGGACGGGTCCACAGGGCGCTGGCGCGGTTGACGGTTTCCCACTCAACGGCAGGCTTCTCTTCGCCTTCAGCGGCAGTGACTTCTTTCGGCAGCTCGATCGGCAGCGCGATGTGGTCGGAGTATTTCTTGATGATGTTGCGCAGACGCCAGCCGTCGGCGAACTCGTCTTCAGCGGATTTCAGGTGCAGGACGATGCGGGTGCCGCGCTCTGGCTTGTCGATGGTGGCGACTTCGAACTCGCCCTCGCCTTTCGACGACCAGTGCACGCCTTCGCTGGCAGGGGTGCCGGCGCGACGGGAATACACATCAACCTGGTCGGCAACGATGAACGCCGAATAGAAGCCGACACCGAATTGGCCGATCAGGTGCGAATCTTTCTTCTGATCGCCCGAGAGATTCTTCATGAAATCGGCGGTGCCCGACTTGGCGATGGTCCCCAGGTGGGTGATCACATCGTCACGGTTCATGCCGATACCGTTGTCTTCGAGGGTGACGGTCTTGGCGTCCTTGTCGAAGCTCACACGGATTTTCAGTTCAGCGCCACCTTCGAGCAACTCAGGCTTGGCCAGGGCTTCGAAGCGCAGCTTGTCGACAGCGTCAGAGGCGTTCGAGATCAATTCGCGAAGGAAGATTTCCTTGTTGGAATACAGCGAATGGATCATGAGGTGCAGCAGCTGCTTTACCTCGGTCTGGAAGCCCAGGGTTTCCTTTTGAGTTTCCACACTCATGGTCATCAAACTCCAATCAGATGGCAGTGGCCGCGACCTTGAGGGTCGGCGGCGGGTTGTTCACTGAGTTGGGGGCAGCGTTCAGGATTTCAAGGGCTCATCAATTTTGAAATGTGCACGTGCGGTGGCAATCGGTTCGCTCTCGGTGCTTTGCCAGGCCGTGATGGCGACGTTGGCCACGCGCCGCCCCTGGCGACAGACCTGACATTTGGCCCAAGTGTCGCGAAACTGCCCGGCGCGCAGATAATCCAGAGAAAAGTCGATGATCTTCGGCACCCCGGGCGAACCGGTGAAGATCAGCAAATGTAACGCGGCCGCCAGCTCCATGAACCCGGCAATCACCCCGCCATGGATCGCCGGCAATAAAGGGTTACCAATGTTGTCCTTGTTCGCCGGGAGCTTGAACAGCAATTCATCGCCGACCCGGGAACATTCGACGCCGATCAGCCCGGCGTAAGGAATTATCCGCAACAACGGCGCGTAATCGCCCTGAGCGTGAGCCTGCAGCAGCTGTTGCTTCCAGTCATCGCTCATCGATTCTCTCCTTTGACCTTGCCGCCAAATCCCTGGGTGCCTTTCAGGTTTTTGCCCATGCGCATGAAAGTGCCGACGACATGGGCGATCGGCTGATTCGGGTCATCCTGATAAGCAAAGCCGCGAGCGAAGATCACATCGGTGGTGACCCGGTAACACTGGGCAAAGCCATAGACGTCCTTGTTCGGCTCGGCGGCGTGCATGTAGTCGATACGCAGGTCCAGGGTCGGGCAGACTTCGAACTCCGCCAGCACGCACAACGTGGACATGCCGCACGCGGTGTCCATCAGCGAGGTAATGGCGCCGCCGTGGATGACCCCGGTCTGTGGATTGCCGACGATTTGCGCGTTGTACGGCAACCTCACCGTCAGCCCTTCGCTGCTGGCGCTGTGTACCGTCAAACCGAGCACCTGACAATGGCGCAGGGCCGAAAGAAATCGTGTCGCGCGCTCAAAAACGGGGTTTTCAGCCATTTGATAATTACTCTCGTTAGAGCCTTTTGCCAGTAGTAGGAAATGCCGCAAAAGTTCCACTAAAAAACAAACTTATATATCTGAACGAAATGAGGAACTTAACCTTTGGCGCTGCGCTCTTAAGGCCAGTAGTTATTTTCCATAAGGAGAAACACCCCATGCGTAAGACTTTAGCTATTGCCTTGATGTTGACCGCTTCCCTCGGTCTCGCTGCCTGCGATAAAAAATCCGAGGACAAAGCTCAAGATGCAAACCAACATGCTGAGCAAGCTCAGCAAGACATGAACAAAGCTCAGGATAAAGTGAACGACGCAGCAAAAGAAAACGCCGAAGCCGCCAAAGCTCAGGCTGAATCGAATCAAGCTGCTCAGGAAGAAGCTGCCAAGAAGCAATAATTGCGACTTAATGCAGAAAAAAGGAAACCCGCCAAGTGCGGGTTTTCTTTTGCCTGTGATTTTTTGTCAGTCTTGGCTTAGAAGCTTTCTTAGAGCAATACGGTTCTAAAAGTCGGACTAATCATCAGCAACAAACTGCAGATCAGGCCGACCAGCCACACCAGGCTGCGCAGGGATGGCTTATCCGCCAGGTATAACCACACGTAAAGAATTCGCGCGATCACAAAGATGATCGCCAGCGCATCGATCAACCAGCCTTGGGTTTGCGTGGTGTGCGCCATCAGCACACCCACGGCGAACAGGATGAACGCTTCGATGCAGTTCTGGTGCGCCGCCAGCGCCCGCGCGCCATAGCCAGTGAGTTGCGCCTGTTGTTGGCGCGGCAGGTGATTGTTGTAACCGCCCTGCTCTTTCATGGCTTTACCCACCGGCATGCGCGCGATGTAGATCAACAATGCACTGATAAACACACACCAGAACGGAATACTCATCAAGCAGCCTCTTTATTGGTTTCGGGCAATGGTGCCTCTGTAGGGGTATAGACCATCACATCCAGCACGTCGGAATGAAACTCGCGGCGGTACAACACGATGACCACCCCGGCACTCATCAACATGAACAGCCACGGGCTGACAAACCACGCCAGCATGCTCATGCCGAAGTAATAAGAACGCAGACCGAAGTTGAACTGGTTCGCCGCCATCGAAATCACTCGCGCCGCCCGCAGTGCGAACGCCTTGCGCTCCTGCTCCGAGACCTGACGCTCACCGATCATCGGCGCGGAACCGACCAGCACCGCAGCAAAGTTGTACTGACGCATGCACCAGCTGAACGTGAAGAACGCATAGACGAACACCAGCGCCAGACACAGCAACTTGATCTCCGACATGCCCTGCGATGCCTGCTGCACCATCGGGATATCCGCCAGCAACGACACGGCGCGCTCGGATGCACCGAGCACGGTGAGAATGCCGGCGAGGATGATCAGGGTGCTGGAGGCGAAGAACGAGGCGTTGCGCTCAAGATTGCCGATCACGCTGGCGTCGGCGATACGGTTGTCACGCAGCAGCATGCGGCGCATCCAGTCTTCGCGATACAGGTGCAGCACGCTGGCCAGACACGCGGTGTCGCGGGCCTTCCACGACGCATAACGGGTGTAGCCGCCCCAGCAGATGACAAACCAGAGCGCAGCCAGCAGGTGGATCAGATTGGCTTGGATGAACGACATGCAATTCCCTGTGGAGTATGGATGCTACCTGTGGGAGCGAGCCTGCTCGCTCCCACATTAAGACCTCGGCAGTGCTTCGACGTTAGCTCGCGGAAAAAGACACTGCCAGACGCCCATAAAAAATGCCCCGTATCGATTGATACGGGGCATTTCTGTTTAAGCGCTGAAGACCCGTTTGTGGCGGGTCAGACAACGTCAGGCAACAGCTTCGCTGCGCTTGCCCAGCAGGCGATCACAGACCACGGCGACCACCAGGGTCATCACGCATGGCACCAGCCACGCCAGACCCTGCTCGCTCAGCGGCAGGTGCGACAGCTGCGACGGCATCCAGTCAGCCAGACCGGCGCCCTTGAGCGCGTCGATGGTGCCGAACAGGAAAGATACCAGCATGACCGGGCCGAGGATCCGCCCGTGTTCATGCCAGAAGTCCTTGCAGAAGCTCAGAGCCACCAGAACGATGCACGGCGGGTAGATCGCCGTCAGCACCGGGATCGAGAACGCGATCAGCTTGGTCAGGCCCAGGTTGGACACCAGCAGCGAGAACGCGGCCAGGATGATCACCAGGGTCTTGTAGGACAGTGGCAGCACGCGGCTGAAGTATTCAGCGCAGGCGCAGGTCAGACCGACCGCCGTCACCAGGCACGCCAGCGAGATCAGCACCGCGAGGAAACCGCTGCCCAGCGAACCGAAGGTGTGTTGCACGTAAGCATGCAGCACCGCCGCACCGTTGGTGGCACCGACCGCGACTTCGTGGCTGCCGGAGCCGAGGCGGAACAGGCTGATGTACACCAGCGCCAGACCGACACCGGCGATGAGGCCGGCAATGATCGCGTAACGGGTGATCAGCGCAGGCGACTCGACGCCACGGGAGCGGATCGCGTTGACGATGACGATGCCGAACACCAGCGCGCCGAGGGCATCCATGGTCAGGTAACCATTGATGAAGCCCTGGGAGAACGGTGCCGCGACGTATTCCGGCGTGGCCTGACCGATATCCCCGGCCGGCAGGGCGAACGCGGCGATGCCGAGTACCGCCAGGGCGATGATTTTCAGCGGCGCGAGGAAACGCCCAACGGTATCGAGCAGACGGCCCGGATACAGCGAGATGAAGAACACCAGCAGGAAGTACACCGAGCTGTAGAGGAACAGCGCCAGAGGGCTTTCGCCGGTCAGCGGCGCCAGACCCACTTCGAACGACACGGTCGCGGTCCGCGGGGTGGCGAACAGCGGGCCGACCGCCAGGTAGCATGCCGCGGCGAGCACACCACCGGCGATCTTGCCGATCGGGCTGCTCAGCGCATCCATCGCACCACCGACCTTGGCCAGGGCGACGACGGTGACCACCGGCAGACCGACGGCCGTGATCAGAAAGCCCAGCGCCGCCATCCAGACATTAGGTCCGGACTGCAGGCCGACGATAGGCGGGAAAATGATGTTGCCGGCCCCGACGAACAGGGCAAATGTCATAAAGCCCAGTGCCAGGATGTCCTGACCTTTCAAAACTTTCATTAAGGAAATACCACACTACTGAATCGGAATTTAGAGGGGGATTTCCCTGTGGGGTTAGGGAAATGCTGTCAGTCCGTATAAGACTGACCCGTTTAGCGCGTTGCATGCCTTGTGGGCGGCAGACGCAAAAATGGCTGCTAGCCTAACGAATTTGTCTGACAAACGCACTGTTTGAGGGCGAACTATCCGATACACGACGTGTCTGTGTCGCGTTTACGCATTTAAATTTCATAAAAAAAGCAAAGATCAAAAGATCGCAGCCTTCGGCAGCTCCTACACAGGATCATCTGTAGGAGCTGCCGAAGGCTGCGATCTTTTGATCTTCAGAAACAACAAAGGCCACCCGAAGGTGGCCTTTGTCTGGTGAAGCGTCAGTCAAGCACGAGGCTTACTTGACCGCCCAACCGGTCAGCTCGGCCAGGGCCTTGCCGATGTCTGCCAGCGAACGCACGGTTTTTACGCCTGCGTCTTGCAGCGCAGCGAATTTCTCGTCTGCAGTGCCTTTGCCGCCAGAGATGATTGCGCCAGCATGGCCCATGCGCTTGCCCGGAGGAGCAGTCACACCAGCGATGTAGGAAACAACCGGCTTGGTCACGTGTGCCTTGATGTAGGCAGCCGCTTCTTCTTCAGCCGAACCGCCGATCTCGCCGATCATCACGATCGCTTCGGTCTTCGGGTCTTCCTGGAACAGCTTCAGGATGTCGATGAAGTTCGAACCCGGGATCGGGTCACCACCGATGCCGACGCAAGTCGACTGACCGAAACCGGCGTCAGTAGTCTGCTTCACAGCTTCGTAGGTCAGGGTGCCGGAACGCGAAACGATACCGACCTTGCCTGGCAAGTGAATGTGACCTGGCATGATGCCGATCTTGCATTCGCCTGGGGTGATCACGCCTGGGCAGTTAGGGCCGATCAGGGTAACACCCAGCTCGTCGCACTTAACTTTCGCGTCCAGCATGTCCAGGGTAGGAATGCCTTCGGTGATGCAGACGATCAGCTTGATGCCGCCGAACGCTGCTTCCAGGATCGAGTCCTTGCAGAAAGGAGCCGGAACGTAGATCACGCTGGCGGTAGCGCCAGTGGCAGCAACTGCGTCTTTGACGGTATTGAACACTGGCAGACCCAGGTGCTCGGTGCCGCCTTTGCCCGGAGTTACACCACCAACCATCTTGGTGCCGTATTCGATGGCTTGCTGGGTGTGGAAACTACCTTGCGAGCCGGTAATACCCTGGCAGATAACTTTGGTGTCTTTATTGATCAGGACGCTCATTATTTGCCCTCCGCAGCTTTGACAACTTGTTGAGCAGCGTCGGTCAGGCTGGTAGCAGCGATGATGTTCAAACCGCTTTCTGCCAGTACTTTAGCGCCCAGCTCAGCGTTGTTGCCTTCAAGGCGAACAACAACCGGGATTTTCACGCCGACTTCTTTCACGGCGCCGATGATGCCTTCGGCAATCATGTCGCAGCGAACGATGCCGCCGAAGATGTTGACCAGTACTGCAGCGACATTGGTGTCGGACAGGATGATCTTGAAGGCTTCGGTCACGCGCTCTTTGGTAGCACCACCACCTACGTCGAGGAAGTTGGCTGGCTTGCCGCCGTGCAGGTTGACGATGTCCATGGTACCCATGGCCAGGCCGGCACCGTTGACCATGCAGCCGATGTTGCCTTCCAGGGCTACGTAGTTCAGTTCGAACTTGGCAGCGTGCGCTTCGCGCGGATCGTCTTGCGACGGATCGTGGAAAGTCTTCAGCTTAGGCTGACGGTACATGGCGTTGGCGTCGATGTTGATCTTGGCGTCCAGGCAGTGCAGATCGCCGTCAGCCTTGATCACCAGCGGGTTCACTTCCAGCAGGGCCAGATCGTGATCCTGGAACAGTTTGGCCAGACCAACGAAGATCTTGGCGAACTGGGCAACTTGCTTGCCTTCCAGACCCAGTTGGAACGCCAGCTCGCGACCCTGGAATGGCTGAGCGCCAACCAGTGGATCGATAGTGGCTTTGAGAATTTTTTCTGGAGTGTCGTGAGCGATTTTCTCGATGTCCACGCCACCTTCGGTGGAAGCCATGAACACGATGCGACGGCTCGAACGGTCAACGACAGCGCCCAGGTACAGCTCTTTAGCGATATCAGTGCACGATTCAACCAGGATCTTGGTGACTGGCTGACCATTGGCGTCAGTCTGGTAAGTCACCAGACGCTTGCCCAGCCACTGCTGTGCGAAGGCCTTGGCGTCTTCTTTGTTGCGAACCAGCTTGACGCCGCCCGCTTTACCGCGACCACCGGCGTGGACCTGGGCTTTGACAACCCACTCGCTGCCGCCGATTTTGTCGCAAGCTTCTGCTGCTGCTTCCGGGGTGTCTACTGCGTAACCAGTGGAAACTGGCAGGCCGTATTCAGCGAACAGCTGCTTACCCTGATACTCGTGAAGATTCATGCTTTTTACCGTCTTCGTTAGGTACTGCGCATTCGGCGCTGCGCTCTTGATGAGTGCCGCGCCACCTGTGACTGCTGCTTGCGTAGCCTTTCCGGATACCCGGTGCAGCTACGCAAGACTGCGTCCAGCGGACATTCCGCGGTGAGACTTGCTCGCAAGGCTCACGACGGGCCGTTACCGCCGTGGTTTCTTATTGTGTGTCTTAACGCTTCTTGCGGTTGGCAATGTGGATGGCGCCGCCATTCACAGCCAGAGCAGCTTCGTGCAAGGCTTCAGACAGGGTCGGATGGGAGAAAACCATCATGCCCAGGTCTTCAGCGCTGGTGCCGAATTCCATACCGATCGCGCCCTGCTGAACCAGTTCTGCAGCGCTCGGGCCAATCACGTGCACGCCCAATACGCGGTCGGTCTTGGCATCAGCGATGACCTTGACGAAACCACCGGTATCGTTGGCGGCCATGGCACGGCCGGAAGCGGCGAACGGGAAGGTGCCGACGTTAACTTCAACGCCTTCGGCTTTCAAGGCCTGCTCGGTTTTGCCAACCCACGCGATTTCCGGGTGAGTATAAATAACCGAAGGGATCAGGTCATAGTTCATCTGAGCCTTGTGGCCCTTGATGCGCTCGACAACCATGATGCCCTCTTCCGAAGCCTTGTGCGCCAGCATCATGCCGCGAACCACGTCACCGATGGCGTAAACGCCCGGTACGGTGGTGGCGCAGTGATCGTCAACGTGCACGAAACCGCGCTCGTCCAGGGTCACGCCGCTGTCGGCAGCCAGCAGATCAGTGGTCACCGGACGGCGACCAACGGCTACGATCAGCTTGTCGAAAGTGATGGACTGTTCGCCGTTGGCATCGGTGTAGTTAACAACGACTTCGTCGCCGTTCACTTTCGAACCGGTTACGCGAGCACCCAGCTTGATGTCCAGACCTTGCTTGGTCAGGGTTTTCAGCGCTTCCTTGGAAACAGCGGTGTCCGCTGCCATCAGGAAGGTGTCCAGTGCTTCGAGGACAACCACTTCGGAACCCAGACGCGACCACACCGAACCCAGTTCCAGACCGATCACGCCAGCGCCGATCACGCCCAGACGCTTAGGTACGGATTGGAATTCCAGAGCACCAGTCGAATCGACGATGACTTTCTGATCGACCGGAGCCGGCGGAATGTCGATCGGACGCGAACCTGGAGCCAGGATGACGTTTTCGGCTTCGATGACTTCAACCGAACCGTCCGGCTTGGTGACTTCGACTTTCTTGCCAGCCAGCAGCTTGCCGTGGCCCTGGATCGAAGTAACGCCGTTGGCCTTGAACAGAGTGGCAACGCCGCCGGTCAGGTTCTTGACGATGCCAGCCTTGCGGCCAACCATCGCAGCGACGTCCATTTTGACTTCGCCGGTCGAGATACCGTGAACGTTGAAGCTCTCTTTGGCTTCCTTGTACTTCCAGGAGCTGTCCAGCAGCGCCTTGGACGGAATGCAGCCGACGTTCAGGCAAGTACCGCCGAGGGCCTGTTTGCCTTCAGCGTCGGTGTACTTCTCGATGCAGGCAGTGGTGAGACCCAGCTGCGCGGCCTTGATGGCAGCTACATAGCCGCCAGGGCCGGCACCGATCACTACTACGTCAAATTTCTGCGACATTCAAAAAATCCTCTTTAGCGAAAAGCTTCAAGCCGCGCGCTGCGGGCCGTACCGCCGTTGCCGACGGTACGGCCCGCAGCGCATGGCTGCTTCTATCAGATATCCAGCAACAGACGAGCCGGATCTTCCAGCAGGTTCTTGATGGTCACCAGGAAGGTTACAGCTTCTTTGCCATCGATCAGACGGTGATCGTAGGACAGTGCCAGGTACATCATCGGACGGATCACGACCTGACCGTTGATGGCCATAGGACGCTGGATGATGTTGTGCATGCCCAGAATCGCTGCCTGCGGCGGGTTGACGATCGGGGTCGACATCATCGAACCGAAGGTACCACCGTTGGTGATGGTGAAGGTACCGCCGGTCATCTCTTCCATCGACAGTTTGCCGTCACGGGCTTTCTTGCCGAACGTGGCGATGCCGCCTTCGATTTCAGCCAGGCTCATCAGCTCGGCGTTACGCAGAACCGGAACGACCAGACCACGGTCGCTGGAAACCGCAACACCGATGTCGGCGTAGCCGTGGTAAACGATGTCCGCACCGTCGATCGAAGCGTTGACCGCCGGGAAGCGTTTCAGCGCTTCGGTGGCAGCCTTGACGAAGAACGACATGAAGCCCAGGCGTACGCCGTTGTGGGACTTCTCGAACAGGTCCTTGTACTTCGAACGCAGCGCCATGACTTCGGTCATGTCGACTTCGTTGAAAGTGGTCAGCATTGCCATGTTCGACTGGGCTTCAACCAGACGCTCGGCAACCTTGGCACGCAGACGGGTCATCGGTACGCGCTTCTCAACGCGGTCACCGGCAGCGAATACCGGAGCAGCAGCGGCTGGAGCAGCGGCTTTTGCAGGAGCCGCAGCCGGAGCGGCTTTCTTCGCGGCTACAGCAGCGACCACGTCTTCCTTGGTCACACGACCGCCTTTGCCGGTACCGGCAACGGAAGCGATGTTGATGCCGTTTTCTTCAGCCAGCTTGCGCGCAGCCGGAGCAGCAACAGGATCGTCTTCGCCTTCGGCAGCAGCCGGGGCAGCGGCAGCAGCGGCCGGAGCAGCCGCGGCGGCTGGAGCAGCGGCAGCAGCGCCGCCTTCAACGATGGAGCCCAGGACTTCGTCGGACAGAACGGTGTCGCCTTCGTTCTTGACGATTGCGCCCAGCACGCCGTCGGCGGTAGCCAGCACTTCCAGTACGACTTTGTCGGTTTCGATGTCGACGATCAGTTCGTCACGCTTGACGGCGTCGCCCGGTTGTTTGTGCCAGGTGGCAACGGTGCCATCGGCAACCGATTCCGGGAAAGTGGGGGCTTTGATCTCGATAGCCATTATCTGTGGTTCCTTAAATTCGGTTTCAGGTGCGCGAAGGCGTTAAACGGTAAACGCGTCTTGCAGCAGTTTTTCCTGCTGCTCGGCGTGCATCGATGCGTAACCACATGCTGGGGCAGCAGAAGCCTCGCGGCCCGCGTACTCGAGTACGAGAGACTTGTCGAGGTTACCGATGCTGCGACGCAGGTGGTGCTGGCTGCAGTACCAGGCGCCCTGGTTCATCGGCTCTTCCTGACACCACACGGCATGCTTGACGTTGGTGTAAGGCGCCAGGACTTCTTTCAAGTCGTCCTCAGGGAATGGATACAGCTGCTCGATACGCACGATGGCGATATCGTCACGGCCTTCGGCACGACGTTTTTCCAGCAGGTCGTAGTAGACCTTGCCGCTACACAGAACAACGCGCTCGACCTTTTTCGGGTCCAGGGCATCGATTTCCGGGATCACGGTCTGGAACGAACCTTCAGCCAGATCTTCCAGGGTCGAGACGGCCAGCTTGTGGCGCAGCAGCGACTTAGGCGTCAGCACTACCAAAGGTTTGCGCAGCGGGCGAATCACCTGACGACGCAGCAAGTGGTAGATCTGGGCCGGGGTGGTCGGCATGCACACCTGAATGTTGTGCTCGGCGCACAGCTGCAGGTAACGCTCAAGACGAGCCGAGCTGTGCTCAGGACCCTGACCTTCGTAGCCGTGTGGCAACAGCATGGTCAGACCGCAGAGACGGCCCCACTTGTGTTCGCCGCTGGTGATGAACTGGTCGATAACAACCTGTGCACCGTTGGCGAAGTCGCCGAACTGGGCTTCCCAGATCACCAGCGCGTTTGGCGTGGTGGTCGAGTAGCCGTATTCGAAGGCCAGTACCGCTTCTTCCGAGAGGAACGAGTCGTACAGGTCAAAGCGTGGCTGACCGTCGTACAGGTTCTGCAGCGGAATGTAGGTGCCCGCGTCTTTCTGATTGTGCAGCACAGCGTGACGGTGCGAGAACGTACCGCGGCCGATGTCCTGACCGGTCATGCGGATCGGGTGACCTTCGAACGCCAGGGTCGCGTACGCCATGGTTTCGGCGTAACCCCAGTTGATCGGAAGGCCGCCGGCTTGCATCTTCTGACGGTCTTCGTAGATCTTCGCGACCTGACGCTGAACCACGAAGCCTTCCGGAATTTCCAGCAGCTTGGCGGACAGTTCCTGCAGGGTCTTTAGGTCGAAACGCGTGTCGTGACGCGCAGTCCAGGCGTGGCCCAGATACGGACGCCAGTCCACGAACAGCTCTTTGTTCGGCTCTTTGACCAGCGATTTCACTACGTGCAGACCGTTGTCCAGCGCGTTGCGGTACTCGTCGACCTTGGCCTGAACACGTTCAGCGTCCAGTACACCGGCCTGAGTCAGGCGATCAGCGTACAGCTCACGGGTGGTGCGCTGCTTGGTGATCTGCTGATACATCAGCGGCTGGGTGCCGCTTGGCTCGTCGGCCTCGTTGTGGCCGCGACGACGGTAGCAGACCAGGTCGATCACCACGTCACGCTTGAACTGCATGCGGTAATCGATGGCCAGCTGGGTCACGAACAGCACGGCTTCCGGATCATCACCATTCACATGGAGGATCGGCGCCTGGATCATCTTCGCAACGTCGGTGGCGTACTCGGTGGAACGCGAGTCCAACGGGTTGCTGATGGTGAAACCCACCTGGTTGTTGATCACGATGTGCACGGTACCGCCGGTCTTGAAACCGCGGGTCTGCGACATCTGGAAGGTTTCCATGACCACGCCCTGACCTGCGAATGCAGCGTCACCGTGGATGGAGATCGGCAGCACCTTCTCACCGGTCGGGTCGTTACGACGATCCTGACGGGCGCGAACCGAACCTTCTACCACCGGGGAAACGATTTCCAGGTGGGACGGGTTGAACGCCATGGCCAGGTGAACTTCACCGCCGGTGGTCATCACGTTGGACGAGAAGCCCTGGTGGTATTTGACGTCACCGGAACCCAGCTCGACCTTCTTCTTGCCTTCGAACTCGTCGAACAGCTCGCGCGGGTTCTTGCCGAAGGTGTTGACCAGCACGTTCAGACGGCCACGGTGGGCCATGCCGATGACGACTTCCTTGGTGCCGTAGGAACCGGAACGCTGGATCAGCTCGTCGAGCATCGGGATCAGGCTTTCGCCGCCTTCCAGACCGAAACGCTTGGTGCCCGGGTATTTGGTGCCCAGGTATTTTTCCAGGCCTTCACCGGCAGTCACGCGCTCAAGCAGGTGGCTCTTGATGTCGGCGGAGTACGTCGGACGACCACGCACGCTTTCCAGACGCTGCTGGAACCACTGGCGCTGCTCGGAATCGGTGATGTGCGTAAATTCAGCGCCGATGGTGCGGCAATATGTCTGCTGCAACGCTTCGTGAATTTCGCGTAGGCTCGCTTCCTCTTTGCCGATGAACAGGTCGCCGGCACGGAAGGTCGTATCAAGATCGGCATTGGTCAAGCCGTAATGATTGATCGACAGGTCTGCAGGTGCAGGACGCTGCCACAGCCCCAGCGGGTCAAGCTGGGCTGCCTGGTGGCCACGCATACGGTAGGCCTGGATCAATCGCAGCACTTCAACTTGCTTCTTCTCGTGCTCACTGCTCACGCTCCCGGCGGAAACCGGTTGGGCGCGGCGCTGGTTCTTTGCCAGCAGCACGAAATGATCGCGAATTGTGGAGTGCGAAACATCAGTGGCAGAGCTGCCGTCGGCAGGCAGCTTCTGAAAGTAGGTGCGCCACTCTTCTGGCACAGCGTTAGGGTCGTGCAGGTAGAGCTCATAAAGCTCTTCCACATAGGCAGCGTTTCCACCTGAAAGGTAGGCGCTGTTCCACATGCGCTGCATCACGCTTTCTTGCATGCTTGGTCACCCTCGGTTAGGGGAACACCATCGGCGTCAATACCGAGCAAACTTGCAGAAGTCCGAATGCAGCGACCAAAACAAGCCACTTAGGATCACGCTGATAGTCCGGGTACCAGCCCGGATGCCCCTGCTTGTCTCATTTCTTCAAAATAAGAGCTGCAGCTTGTGGCTACTGCTCTGGTTATAGCCATGACGCGGGTTGAAGCCCGCGCCACAGCCTCTTCGTTACAGCGGTTCTACGGTTACAGCAGCTGAATCACACGCCGCTCGAAAGCAGCATGTTACGGATGTGACCGATGGCCTTAGTCGGGTTCAGGCCTTTCGGACATACGTTGACGCAGTTCATGATGCCCCGGCAGCGGAAGACGCTGAACGGGTCATCGAGCGAAGCCAGACGCTCGGACGTCTTGGTGTCACGGCTGTCTGCCAGGAAGCGGTACGCTTGCAGCAGGGCAGCTGGACCCAGGAACTTGTCCGGGTTCCACCAGAAGGACGGGCACGAGGTCGAGCAGCAGGCGCACAGGATGCACTCGTACAGACCGTCGAGCTTTTCACGCTCTTCAGGGGACTGCAGACGCTCGATGGCCGGAGCCGGCGTGTCGTTCTGCAGGTAAGGCTTAACCTTCTCGTATTGCTTGTAGAAGATGCTCATATCGACAACCAGGTCACGGATGACCGGCAAACCTGGCAGCGGACGAACGATCAACTTGTTGCCTTTTACAACAGCGGACAGCGGCGTGATGCACGCCAGGCCGTTCTTGCCGTTGATGTTCATGCCGTCGGAGCCGCAGACGCCTTCACGGCAAGAGCGACGATAGGAGAAACCCTCGTCCTGCTCTTTGATCAGGGCCAGCACGTCCAGCACCATCAGGTCTTTACCACCGGTATCGACCTGGAATTCCTGCATGAACGGCGCAGCGTCCTGATCAGGGTTGTAGCGATAAACACTGACTTGCAACATGGCGATCACCCTTAATAAGTCCGGACTTTAGGTTCGAAAGTCGGAACAGTCTTCGGCGAGAAGTTTACGGCACGCTTGGCGACGCGCTTCTCACCCGGGAAGTACAGGGTGTGGCACAGCCAGTTTTCGTCGTCACGGTCTTCGAAGTCTTCACGGGCGTGAGCGCCGCGGGACTCTTTACGTACTTCGGCCGCGATGGCGGTAGCTTCAGCCACTTCCAGCAGGTTTTGCAGTTCCAGAGCTTCGATACGCGCGGTGTTGAACGCTTGCGACTTATCGTTGATCTTCACGTTGGCGATGCGCTTGCGCAGATCGGCCAGCTGAGCGATACCCTTCTGCATGTATTCGCCAGTGCGGAATACACCGAAGTAGTTCTGCATGCAGCTTTGCAGCTCGCGACGCAGGGTAGCCACGTCTTCGCCATCGGTACGGCCGTTCAGCGCGTTCAGACGCGACAGGGCAGCTTCGATGTCGGCTTCGGTAGCGTCGTCGTATTCGATGCCGTCGGTCAGCGCCTTTTCCAGGTGCAGGCCGGCAGCGCGGCCGAATACCACCAGGTCGAGCAGCGAGTTGCCGCCCAGACGGTTGGCACCGTGTACCGATACGCAAGCCACTTCACCTACGGCGAACAGACCAGGAATGATCTGATCCACGCCTTCGGCGTTCTGGGTGATCGCCTGACCATGAATGTTGGTGGCAACGCCGCCCATCATGTAGTGGCAGGTCGGAACAACCGGAACCGGAGCAACCACCGGGTCAACGTGTGCGAAAGTCTTCGACAGTTCGCAGATACCTGGCAGACGGCTGTGCAGCACTTCCTCGCCCAAGTGGTCGAGTTTGAGCATTACGTGGTCGCCATTCGGACCGCAACCGTTGCCGGCGATGATTTCTTTAACCATCGAGCGGGCAACCACGTCACGACCAGCCAGGTCCTTCGCGTTCGGAGCATAACGCTCCATGAAACGCTCGCCGTGCTTGTTGATCAGGTAACCACCTTCACCACGGCAACCTTCGGTCACCAGTACACCGGCGCCGGCGATGCCGGTCGGGTGGAACTGCCACATTTCGATGTCTTGTACCGGCACGCCAGCACGCAGCGCCATGCCAACGCCGTCACCGGTGTTGATCAGGGCGTTGGTGGTGGAGGCGTAGATACGGCCAGCACCGCCAGTAGCCAGTACGGTGGCCTTGGCGCGAATGTACGAAGTTTCGCCGGTTTCGATGCAGATCGCGATCACGCCGACGAACTCGCCTTCCTGGTTTTTCACCAGGTCGACAGCATAGTACTCGTTCAGGAACGTGGTGCCGGCTTTCAGGTTGCCCTGATAAAGGGTGTGCAGCAGCGCGTGACCGGTACGGTCGGACGCTGCGCAGGTACGGGCAGCCTGACCACCTTTACCGTAGTCCTTGGACTGACCACCGAACGGACGCTGGTAGATACGGCCTTGCTCGGTACGCGAGAACGGCAGACCCATGTGGTCCAGCTCGAAAACGGCCGCCGGGCCTTCCTGACACATGTATTCGATAGCGTCCTGGTCACCGATGTAGTCGGAACCCTTGACGGTATCGTACATGTGCCAGCGCCAGTCATCGTTCGGGTCAGCGGACGCGATCGCGCAGGTGATGCCGCCCTGGGCGGATACAGTGTGCGAACGGGTCGGGAAAACCTTGGTGATCACCGCAGTCTTGTGACCGCCCTGCGCCAGCTGCAGCGCAGCGCGCATGCCGGCACCGCCACCACCAATAATGATGGCGTCGAAAGAAATCGTTGGAATGTTAGCCATGACTCAGATACCCCAGAGAATCTGCACACCCCAGACGAAGTAAGCGAACATCGCAACGCCGCATACTGCCTGGAAAAGGAAACGTATAGCCGTCGCGGACTTGCCGAACGCCATTGGCGTCAGGTAGTCAGTCGCGATGGTCCACATGCCGACCCAGGCGTGAGCGCCGAGAGCAACAAGGGCCAGGAGGCTGAAAATACGCATCCCGTTGTGGGCGAACAGTTCATGCCACTGGGCGTACTCGAGGCCTGGGTGGGCCACGACGTATCCGATCAGAAAAATGAAGTAAGCCGCGAGAACGACCGCCGACACACGTTGCGCCATCCAGTCATAGAGGCCCGAACGCGAGAGGTTCGTGACGTTAGTTACCATATCCAGACTCCTGCCAGAACGATTACCACCACGGAAACGGCGATAACGATTTTCGAGCCCAGCTTGCCGCCTTCCAGCGTCTCACCGATGCCCATGTCCATGATCAAATGGCGCACACCGGCAACCAGGTGATACAGCAGAGCGGACAGGATGCCCCAAATCACTAGCTTGGCTAGCGGACTGGTCAGACACGCTTTCACCTGACCGAAGCCTTCCTCGGAGCTCAGCGACTTGTCCAATGCGTAAAGCATGATGGCAAGGCACACGAAGAGGATGACACCGGAGATACGGTGAAGAATGGACGTGTAAGCAGTGACTGGGAGTTTGATGGTCCTTAGGTCTAGGTTTACAGGTCGTTGGCTTTTCACGGCTTTTTTTTCACACTGAAGAGCCCCTAACAATCAGGGCAAAGTTGTTGGGGAGTGCACTGGTCAGGTAACCACCACCCAGGGATGCGACCCCCAATGAAAGCAAGCCCAAAAGCCCTTGGCGGTCGGTGGCCGAGTATAGACAGTTAGGCTACTAATGACAACGCAATCACCTACCCCCAATAGCTGATTGCACAAGTCGCATAAAAGGCGTAAATGGCAGTCAATTTCGAGGAAAAAGTGCGCTTAAAGCCTTCTGGAGCAAGACTTTAGGCAAATTGACATTCGAATTTATCTCACTATAGTGGTGCGGGCCCTGCGTGGGGGGTCTGTCTGATGGTTCAAGCATAAATAGGAGGCCACATGGCTGACAAAAAAGCGCAGTTGATCATCGAGGGCGCAGCCCCCGTCGAGCTGCCCATTTTAACCGGCACCGTTGGTCCCGATGTAATCGATGTTCGGGGCCTGACGGCCACGGGCCGCTTCACTTTCGACCCGGGTTTCATGTCGACCGCCTCGTGCGAATCGAAGATCACCTATATCGACGGCGACAACGGCATTCTGTTGCACCGCGGCTACCCGATCGAACAGCTGGCTGAAAAGTCGGACTACCTGGAAACCTGCTACCTGCTGCTCAACGGCGAATTGCCGACTGCAGAACAGAAGGCCCAGTTCGTCAGCACCGTGAAAAACCACACCATGGTTCACGAGCAGCTGAAAACCTTCTTCAACGGCTTCCGTCGCGACGCCCACCCGATGGCCGTCATGTGCGGCGTAGTCGGCGCCCTCTCGGCCTTCTACCACGATTCCCTGGACATCAATAACCCGCAGCATCGCGAAATCTCCGCGATCCGTCTGGTTGCCAAGATGCCAACCCTGGCAGCGATGGTTTACAAGTACTCCATGGGCCAACCCATGATGTACCCGCGCAACGACCTGACGTACGCGGAAAACTTCCTGCACATGATGTTCAACACCCCGTGCGAGATCAAACCGATCAGCCCGGTACTCGCCAAGGCCATGGACCGGATCTTCATCCTCCACGCCGACCACGAGCAGAACGCATCGACCTCCACCGTGCGTCTGGCGGGCTCTTCGGGTGCCAACCCGTTCGCCTGTATCGCCGCCGGTATCGCCGCACTGTGGGGCCCTGCCCACGGCGGTGCGAACGAAGCCGTTCTGACCATGCTTGACGAGATTGGCGATGTGTCCAACATCGACAAGTTCATCGCCAAGGCCAAGGACAAGAACGATCCGTTCAAACTGATGGGCTTCGGTCACCGCGTTTACAAGAACCGCGATCCGCGCGCGACTGTCATGAAGCAGACCTGCGACGAAGTACTGAAGGAACTGGGCATCAACAACGATCCGCAACTCGAACTGGCCATGCGCCTGGAAGAGATCGCGCTGACCGACCCGTACTTCATCGAGCGCTCGCTGTATCCGAACGTCGACTTCTACTCGGGGATCATCCTCAAGGCGATCGGCATTCCGACCAGCATGTTCACCGTGATCTTCGCTCTGGCGCGTACTGTGGGCTGGATCTCGCACTGGAAAGAAATGCTCTCCAGCCCGTACAAGATTGGCCGTCCGCGCCAGTTGTACACTGGCTACGAGTCGCGTGATATCACCAAGCTGGAAGACCGCAAATAAGGCTTGTCTTGCGATAACGTCTTTGAGTTGTATCGGGAACGGCCTCTTATATAGAGGCCGTTTTTGTTTGTCTGGTCGCAGCGGCCTTCGGGCCGACTGTTTTTTGGCTTTTGTGGGCATATCCGTTGCTGCGGGGGTTGCTGATTACGGTTCCGCCCTTACGGCGGGTCACTTTTTCCAAACGCCGAAAAAGTAACCAAAAAGGCTTCCCCCGGCGTACGGCACTTCGCTGAGGCTCAGTGTTCCCTCGCTACGGTGTCCATCCGGGGGCATCGCCTCCGGTTTGC
>NZ_JARVST010000024.1:0-74770 GCF_030209055.1 Pseudomonas sp. lyk4-TYG-107 | reverse complement strand
AGTGACCCGCCGTAAGGGCGGAACCCTAAGCAGCCATAACCGCAGCAACGGATATTCACCCAAAACAAACCAACACCAAAACCCTAGGCCATATCCGGATCCCGAGCAGCCCGCAAAGAATTGCTCTCCAACTCATACCGCAACTCATCAACCAACGCCGCCACAGCCTCCGGCGTACGCAACGCATCAAGCTTCAACCCGCTGATCACCAGATCCACCTGCCCCGAATCCGGGTGATACAACTTCACCGTCAGCGAATGATCCCCATCCACTGAACACTCGCACGCCAATGGCGAAAAACTCTGTTCGAGGCTGGCGCGCAACTGCGCAAGATTCATCATGGAGCCTGTTCCTTTAGCTGTTTCGAAGGGAGACGATCCCAAGCCAAACAGGCTCGTATCGCACCCCAACAGACTAAGAACTGCCCTATCTCACCAGAACCTGCATTTGCACCGCATCAGCTAGTGCATTTGCACCTACCGCTGACCCTTCGCGCCGCGCTCGCCAGAAAACAGACCACGTTCCCGCGCCCAGACAATCGCCTCGCTGCGGCTGTGTACATCAAGCTTGGAATACACGGTCGCCACATGATTGCGCACCGTATTCGGTGCGAGCTTCAGGCGGGCGGCGATCTCCTTGTCAGCCAGGCCTTCGCAGATCAGCCCCAGCACGTCGCGCTCACGCGCCGTCAGGTCAGTGAACGACACGCTCGGCAGTTGCGGCGAGTTGACCTTCTTCACATTGGCCAGTTTTTCGATCAGCGTCCGGCTGAACCACGAAGCGTCTTTCATCACCTCTTCAATCGCCGCCACCAGCTCCAGCTCGGTGCGCTTGCGTTCGGTGATGTCCATCAGCACCAGCAGATAGCACGGTGTGTCCTGAATATTCACGGTGTCGGCAGACACCGCGCACTCCAGCAGATCCGCGTCCTTCTTGCGCACCCGCACATCGACCCGATCCACTCGTCCGCTTTTCGCCAAGGCGGTCAGCAGTCGGGTCCGCGCACCATCGTCGTCAATGAAATTCAGCTGCGTCACGGTTTTGCCGACGACGTCGTCACTCTCGTACGCCAGGGTGTCGAGGAACGCCTGATTGACATCGATCACCTGCTGTTCGTCGGCGGTACAGATCAGAATCGGCACCGGAGTCAGGCGGAACGCCTTGGCAAAGCGCTCTTCACTCTGACGCAGCGCGACTTCGGCCTTGTGGCGCAGCTCCATATCGACGAAGGAAAACAGCATGCAATCCTCATCATTGAGCACCAACGGCTGCCCGGCAACGATCACTTGCTTGCTGCCGCCATCGGGCAGGCGTAGTTGAGCCTGCATTTGCGGAATGGTCGCCACATCGCGCAGGCGCTGGATCGCCAGATCTTTTTGCGCAGCCTGCTCGAAGATGTCGATTTCATAGGCCGAGGTGCCGATCACCTGATCACGGGTATAGCCGGTCATCTCCAGAAACCCCGGATTGACCTTGATATAGCGCAAATCGCTGAGGCGGCAGATCACCGCCGGCGCCGGGTTGGCATTGAAGGTCTTTTCGAAACGCTGCTCGGCGTTCGCCCAATCGGTGACGTCGCTCATGATCAGCACCAGTGACTCCGGCTGCCCTTCGCGATCAGTCAGGATCATGCTGCGCACGCTGTGCACCCAAACGTGCTCGGGATCGTTTACGGCAGACACTTCGATCAGCACGTCGTTGAACGCTTCGCAGCGTGCAGCGCGGCTGATCGGGTAGTGCTCCGGGGGCACCGTATGATTGTTGCGATAGCGCAGGCTGAAGCGCTTGGCATACTCGTCGGCATTAGTGCCCAGCTCACCGATCCGGCTGACACCGTGCATCGCCAGCGCCGCCTCGTTGGCCCAGAGAATACTCTGATCGAGCTCCAGCAGAATCACCCCGTCGGACAGCCCGGCAATGATCTGCTGCAGCTGGCGACGGTTGGTTTCAGTGGTCAGGACTTCCTGGCTCATTGGATCTCCACAGGGAATTCGCGTGTGAAGATTACGACCGCAGGCGTTCGTGATCGTGCCGAGCACTTCAACAACACCACAAATCCCTGTAGGAGTGAGCCTGCTCGCGATAGCGGTCTGTCAGCCACATCAACGCTGACTGACACACTGCTATCGCGAGCAGGCTCACTCCTACAGGGGATCAATGGTGATCTGAAGATTCCACCAACTCCCGCAACGTATCGAGAAACAGCTTGAGCACCGGCGAAGCATCATCAGCGCGATAAGTCGCGTACAACGGCACCTCCGGCAGCGCCGGTGTCAGCTTGCGAAACACCAACCCAGCCGGGGCCAATTGCTCGATAGAAGCAGGCAGCAGCGCCACCCCGAAACCGGCGCGCACCAGACTGAGCAAGGTCTGCACCTCGATCACCTGCTGGCGAATCTGCGGGGTGAACCCGGCCTGAACGCAGCACTGATAAAGGAAGTTGGCGAACCGCGACTGCTTCAGTTCCAGCGCGACAAACGGTTCCTGTGCCAGATCCGCCGGGGCCAGAAGCTCGCGCCTGGCCAGCGGATGATCGGCCGGCATCACCACATGAATCGGCTCGTAGATCAGCAATTCATTGCGCAGTAACGGATCGTCATAACCGACGCGAAACACGCAGGCGTCGATACGCTTTTCCTTCAGCGCCTTGACCTGCGCCGCCGGGGTCATTTCATGCAGTCGCCAGTTCACCTGCGGATAGCGCTCGCGAAACAGGTGCAGGGCCTTGGGCAGCACGCCGAC
Organism: Pseudomonas sp. lyk4-TYG-107; assembly: GCF_030209055.1. Taxonomy (NCBI): domain Bacteria; kingdom Pseudomonadati; phylum Pseudomonadota; class Gammaproteobacteria; order Pseudomonadales; family Pseudomonadaceae; genus Pseudomonas; species Pseudomonas sp. lyk4-TYG-107. The sequence goes on along the minus strand of NZ_JARVST010000024.1, from coordinate 72,028 downwards.
CATCACCGAGCTGATCATGCCGATTTCCAGCTCGCCGAGCAGCCCGCGCCCGGTCTGCCGGGTCAGGTCCAGCGCCCGTTCCAGTTGTTCGAACACCAGCGGCGCCTGCTCCTTGAGCATCTGCCCCGCCGCTGTCAGCTCGACCCGATGGTGACTGCGCTCGAACAGCGGCGTGCCCAACTCCTCCTCCAACAGGCGAATCTGCTGGCTCAGCGGCGGCTGGCAAATGTGCAGGCGCTCGGCGGCGCGGCCGAAATGCAGCTCATCGGCCAGAGCCATGAAATACCGCAGCAGACGCAGGTCCATGGCGGCTTACCCCAGACTCAGCGGCGTTGAACGCTGGCGCACGCCGGTCAGCGCAAACAAGGCGTTGGCTATCGCCGGCGCCACCGACGGACTGCCCAACTCGCCTACGCCACCGGGCTTGCCCGGCGCGCCATCCAGCACCACGAAGTCGGTGGCCGGCATGTCCGACATCCGGGTCACGCGGTAGTCGTGGAAATTGCTCTGCACCACCCTGCCCTGTTGAATGTCGAGCCGATCAAACAACGCGTGACCAAGACCCCACATCAAGCCGCCGTAGATCTGCTCCTCGACCCCGCCGGGCGAAACCGCCAGACCGCAATCGACCACGCAGGTCAGCTTCTCCACTTTCGGCTTGCCATCGACCGTCGCGACCCGCGCCACCACTGCGATAAAACTGCTGTAACCCTGATGGGTCGCAATCCCCAGCGCAGTGCCCGGCGGCAGCGGCTGACCCCAGCCGGCACGCTCGGCAGCCTGTTTCAGCACCGCCACATGCCGTGGCCGCTCCTGCATGTTGGCCAGACGGAACGCCAGCGGATCCGCGCCTGCCGCATGGGCCAGTTCGTCCATGAAACTCTCGACGGCAAACACATTGGGAATAAAGCTCACCGAGCGATACCAGCCGCTGGGCACATGGCTTTCGTGCTTGACCCAGTTCAACTGCAGGTGCGGCGGATGGTAGGCGAAGTCCCACGCGGTGATCGCTTCGGTAGTGCTGTAATCCATGTGATCCGGGCGTTCGAAATAGCCCGGCTCCCACTGCTCCGGCGAGGCCGGTGACACCGCGTGCAGTTGCAGTGCGTTGAGTTTGCCTTGGGCATCCAGCGCGCCTCTGACCCGGTGCAGCGTCGCCGGGTGATTGAACAGTGCGTGCATTTCGTCTTCGCGGCTGTTGAGCAACTTCACCGGCACACCCGTCTGTTGCGCCAGATAAGCCACTTCGAACAACCAGTATTTGGCTTCCCGCGCGCCGAAGCTGCCGCCGGACACCAGCTCATTGATGGTGACCTTCTCCTTGGCGATGCCGCATACGCTTTGCGCCGCTTCCAGCGCCGAAGACGGCACCTGCACGCCGCCCCAATAAGTGATCGCCTTGTCCTGCACGTGCGCGGTGATGCAGATTGGCTCGAGCGGGTTCTGCACCTTGTACGGCATGCGGTAATCGGCTTCGATCAGTTGCGCCGCGTGCGGCCATTGCGCGCCGACATCGCCATGCGTCATGGCTTTGATGGTTTGGCTGTTCGGGTCGGAAATAGCGGCCGCTTGCGCCATGCCCAGTTCCGCGCTGTCGAACCCGGCCAGCGGCGAATCGCTCCATTTGATCTCCAGCACTTTGCGCCCCTGCTGCGCCGCCCAGAACGTCTTGGCCAGCACCGCGACGCCTTCCAGATTGCCGCCGAGCACGTCCGGGCGCCCGGGGACTGCAAGCACCTGGCGCACGCCCGGCACCTGCAATGCCGCCGCCGAATTCACGCTGACGACTTTCGCCCCGACCACCGGCGCGCGCTGAATCACTGCCACCAGCATCCCCGGCAACTGCACGTCGATGCTGTACTTGAAGCGCCCGCAGACCTTGGCCGCGGCATCGCGCTTGTGCCGCAGTTTGCCGATGTATTTGAACTGCGTCGGATCCTTCAGCGTGACACTGGCCGGCGCCGGCAAATGCGCCGCCACCCCGACCAGTTCGCCGTAGCCGAGGCTGCGTTTGCTGGGCAGATGAACCACCCGACCTTCTTCGGTGCTGCAGCTGTCGGGGCTGACTTTCCATTGCTGCGCTGCCGCCGCGATCAGCAGCGCCCGCGCCGTGGCCCCGGCCATACGCAGGCGCTCGTATTCCAGCGACACACTGGTGCTGCCGCCGGTGGAGAAGACTTTCCAGACCGGGTGAATGTAGGTCTCGAAGAACGGATCTTCCGGGGTGATCACCTGCACGGTCATCGGGTTCACATCCAGCTCTTCGGCCACACACGCGGCCAACGCCGTTTGCGTGCCGGTGCCGGAATCGTGTTTGTGCACCACCAGTTTCACTGTGCCGTCGGGGAAGATCCGCACCCAGGCGTTGGGCTCGAATTCCGTGGCCGGCGCCGGAGATTTCGGGTCGCTGGCGGCGCTGCCGGAGGGCAGATACAAGGCAATCGCCAGGCCCGAAGCCACCGTCGCCGCTTGCTTGAGAAAGACCCGGCGTGACGGTTCGAGCAAGGTGTCGTCGCGCAGGCTCATCACGCCTCCTTCGGCGCGTTCGCCGCGCGCTTGATCGCTTTGTTGATCCGCGCGTAAGTGCCGCAACGGCAGATATTCCCCGACATCGCATTGCGGATCGAATCGTCAGTCACCGCCGCGCCGGTGTTGAGCAGCGCCGCGGCGGACATGATCTGCCCGGATTGACAGTAGCCGCATTGCGGCACATCTTCGGCGACCCAGGCCAGTTGCAGCGGATGGCTTTCGTTCGGCGACAGACCTTCGATGGTGGTGATGCTGTGGCCCGCGACGGCGGCCAGCGGCAACTGGCAGGAACGCACCGCGACACCGTCCAGATGCACGGTGCAGGCACCGCACAGGCCCATGCCGCAGCCGAATTTGGTGCCGGTGAGTTTCAGTTGATCACGCAGTACCCATAACAAGGGCATGGAGGGGGACGCCTCATCCAGCTCGCGTCGTTCGCCGTTAACCGTGAATGCGATCATTGTCAGGCTCCAAAAGAGCGGCCCGTCTTTGTGCGGGCCTGGTGACCGATTATTGGAAGCCCACGCAACACGCGGCCAGCGACGATTTCTGCCAACCGGTGTAAGCAGGACTAACAACATGTACAAGCGATACCCGTCGGTGCAGTCCATGAGCGCGTTCATCCACGCGGCGCGCAGCGGCAGTTTTTCCAGTGCCGCGCGCAAGCTCGACTTGACGCACAGCGCGATCAGCCAGCAGATTCGCGCACTGGAAGATTTCATCGGTCAGCCGTTGTTCGTACGTGAGGGCGGCGGCAGCAACCTCACCGATGCCGGGCAGTTGTTTGCCAGCGTGCTGGCGGACGGGCTGGCGCAGATCGACCGGGCCCTGTCCTCGGTGAAAAACCGCAGCGTGGCGCAGCGCCTGACCCTGGACGTCGACAGTGAACTGGCGCAGAGCTGGCTCAATCCGCGCCTGCCAGAGTTGCTCGACGGACTTCCGGATTACGAGGTGACGCTGCTGTCGATGCCGCGCAGTGATCGCAGCACGTTTGAGCGGGTCGATCTGGCGTTGCGTTACGGCTATGGCGATTGGGATGACTGCGAGATGACGCAGATCTGCGGCGACCGGGTGCTGGCGGTGGCTTCGCCGGCGCTGCTTGAGCGCTATGGTTTGCAGTGGCCGCTGAGCCCGGCGCAGATTCTTGAATTGCCGCTGTTGGGCTATACGCGGCGCTCGTGGATACCGTGGCTGGATGCGGCCGGAATGCCCCCGGTAGAGCCAGCGGCGCGGGTGATTTTCGATAATGCGGCGAACCTGATTGCGGCTGCCGAAGCCGGGGTTGGTGCCGGGCTGGTACGCGGCTTACTCGCCGCCGATGCGTTGCGCAATGGGCGGCTGGTGGCGTTGAACGAGGCGCAGATTGCTGCGCATTACAACCTGTATGCGGTTTGGCCGCATGGGCAGGCCGAGCGGGTGGCGCCGGTGGTTGAGGTGATCCGGCAGTTGGCTTTGCGTACGCAACACTGACGCCTTCGCGAGCAGGCTCGCTCCCACAGTTTGACCGCATTTCTCCAGCTGGAATGCATTCCCCCCTGTGGGAGCGAGCCTGCTCGCGAAGGGGTCGGCACAACAACCACAAAAACCAAAACCATATCGCCCAAGTATCACCACCGCGCCCAATTAATATTGTACGAACCCCTCCGCCCTTTCCAATACTCGCCCTCAGCAACCACCCACCCGGGCCGGATGCGAACAGGCGAGGGAATGCGCGAGTGCTGCGCATAGAAATGGCCGATAGCCCGGGGCGTGGATGCCGAGAGCCGCAAGGCTCCCTTCCCCGCTATCAGGAGATCGACTTCAATGATCATCGATATCAGCTGCTATCCCACGGATCTCGTGGACCTCGCCTGGAGGCATGACGGTGACCCGTTCACCGGCGAGCGTTTGCTGGAGATGATGGATGGCCCGTACATGGTCAACGGCAAACCTCGCCGGATCGACAAAGCCTTCATCCAGCCGCCGCAGGGCAACACCATTTACACCTGGACCGACGGCGAACTCTCGGGCCGCGAATCCATCGACGCCTACATGGCCTACACCCTGAAAATGGTGCAGACCTACCCGGATCGTTTCATCGGCTGCTTCGTCTACAACCCGCGCTGCGGTGTGGAAAACGGCGTCGAGGCGATCGAGCGCTACGTCAAGGAGCACGGTTTCAAGATGGTGCAGATGCAGGCCAATATGCACGCCTACCGGCCTGATCGTGCACTGGACTGGGTGCGCCCGTGCTTCGAGAAATGCGCCGAACTGGGCATCCCGGTCAAGCTGCACACTGGCGACGGGCCGTACAGCATCCCCTCGGAGTGGGTGCCGATGATCAAGGAATTCCCCAACGTGAATTTCATCATGGCCCACTTCGGCGTGCAGACCGGCGGGGTCTACGTGTTCGAACCGATGCAATGGGCGATGGAGCTGCCCAATGTCTACTGCGAATCGGGCTGGTGCCTGCAATCGCGGATCGTCGAGTTCGCCAAGGTCTTGCCAACGCACAAGATCCTGTTCGGCACCGACACCCCGCCGAACGAACCGGGCATGTGGCTGCGCCTGCTCGAAGTGTTGTGCCACGAGCCGCCGCAAGGCCTGAACCTCGACGAAGACACCCTCGAGGACTACCTGGGCAACAACACCGCGCGGATGATCGGCCTCGAACCGACCCCGCCGCCGCGTTCCGTTTCCGAAGCAGAGGCGCAACTCAAGCGCCCCGTCACCACGCAACTGGCCAGGAGCTGAACCGATGATCATCGACACCCATCTGCACCCCACCAATCTGGTCGACGAAGCCTGGCGCCACACCGGCGAACCGTTCACCGGCGAGCGCATGCTCAAACTGATGGACGGCCCGTACATGATCAACGGCAAACCGCGCCGCATCGACATGGGTTTCATCCAGCCGCCACCGGGCAACACCGGTTATCGCGACGGTAACCGCCGTGGCCGCGAGGGCGTGCGTGACTACATGTCGTACGTCGCCGAACTCTGTGTGAAGTACCCGGATCGCTTCATCGGCAACTTCAACTTCAACCCGCGCTGGGGACCGGAAAACGGTGCGGCGGAGCTGGAATTCCACATCAAGGAATACGGCTTCAAGATGCTCAAGCTGCACGCCAACATGCACGGCTATCGCCCGGATCGGGCACTGGACTGGCTGCGTCCGGCGATGAAAGTCTGCGCCAAGTACAACATCGTGGTGCTGATCCATACCGGCGACGGCCCGTACACCATTCCGACAATGTTCTACCCGATCATCCGTGAGTTCCCGATGGTCAATTTCATCATCGGCCACTTCGGCATCCAGACCGGCGGCAACTACTCGTTCGAGGCGTTCTGGATGGCGATGGACACGCCGAACGTGTACTGCGAATCCGGCTGGTGCTTCCAGTCGCGGATCGTCGAGTTCGCCAAGGAACTGCCGCGCAACAAGATCGTGTTCGGCACCGACTCGCCGCCGAACGAACCGGGCATGTGGCTGCGCGAGCTGGAGGTGTTGTGCTCACCGGCACCGCAGGGCTTGGGCATCGATGAGGATCATCTGGAGGACTACCTGGGCAACAACATCGCCCGGTTGTGCGGGATCGAGCCGACGCCACCGCCGAAGGATCTGGTTGAGGCGGATATTCGCCTGACCACCACGTACTTGTAGCCACACACATGGGAGCGGGCTTGCTCGCGAAAGCGGTGCGTCATTCAACAATGAAGGTGGCTGATCCACCGCATACACGAGCAAGCCCGCTCCCACATTGGGGCCGTGTTACGACAGTTACACAGCGACTTTACAGGCACGAAGATGACCCGGCGTTCCCTCGACCGGCAGGCCAACGGCTGCTCGATCGAACGCCCTCTCACCCCTGCGTGCCTGCTTTTTACGAGGTGAAACCATGACCCGTTCGACGCTCGGCGATTCTCAGGATTTTCACGTGTTCATCGACGCCTATCGCCGTGAATACCCGGACGATGTGCTGACCATCACCCAATCTGTTTCTGCCGATCAGGACATCACCGCCCTGGTCGATGCCCTCGCCGCACAGGGTCGCGATCCGTTGCTGATCTGCGAAAACGTCGGCGGCCTCAAGGTGCCGGTGGCGACCAATCTGTTCGCCTCCCGCACCCGCATTGCCCGGTTGTTCGGTGTCACCCCGGCGCAACTGCACGAAACCTTCCAGCGCCGCGCCAACCAGCCCATCGCCCCGCGCTACGTGGAAAGCGGCCCGGTGCTCGATGAAGTGTTCGAAGGCGAAGCCGTGGATCTGGCGCTGCTGCCGATGCTCAAGCACTTCGACAGCGATCGCGGGCCGTACATCACCAACGCGATCATCATCGCCGAGGACCCGCTGACCGGCATTGCCAACATGAGTTATCACCGTTCGATGCGCCACGCCCGCCAGTCCCTGGCGACCAGCCTGCACTCGCGTGGACACCTGTGGCGGATGTTGCAGACCGCCCGTGAGCGCGGTGAAGAATTGCGCGTGGCGATGGTGGTCGGCGCGCATCCGTTGTTCATGCTCGCGGCGGCAGCGCGTTTACCCTACGGCAGCGATGAACGTGCCGTCGCCGGCGGCCTGTTCGGCGCACCGCTGGAACTGGTCAAGACCCCGCGCTACGGCATTGGCGTCCCGGCATACGCCGAGTTCGTCCTCGAAGGCGCCATCGACCCGACGGCCTACGCCGAGGAAGGCCCGTTCGGCGAGTTCAGCGGTTACTCCTCGGATCGCTCGACCAACAACGTGCTGCGCGTCGACACCCTGCTGCGGCGCAAGGACGCCTGGCTGGTGGACGTGATGGGCGGCCGCTACGCCGAGCACCTGACCCTCGCCCGGCTGCCGCGCGAAGCGGAGATGAGCGAGAAGCTCAAGGCGCGTTTCCCCGCCGTCACCGCCGTGCACTACCCGAATTCCGGCACGCACTTTCATTGCTACGTGGCGCTGGATCAAAGCCGCGACGGCGAGGCGCGGCAGATCATGCTGGCCCTGCTCGGCTGGGATCCGTATCTGAAAAACGTGATCGCGGTGGACAGCGATATCGACATCACTGACGACAGCCAGGTGTTGTGGGCGCTGGCCACGCATTTCCAGCCGCATCTGGATATTTTCGTGATCGATGGCTTGCCCGGCAGCCCGCTGGATCCGTCGTCCTCGGTCAACGGCACCACTTCGCGCATGGGCCTGGACGCCACCCGTGGCTCGGGCTTCGACGGGATCAAGGCGCAGCTCGATCAGGACGTGCTCGAACGTGCCCGGCAACTGCTCAAAGGGCTGGCATCGTGAACAGCCAGCGGATGGTGGTGGGCATCAGCGGCGCGTCCGGCTTCATCTACGGCGTGCGCCTGCTGCAATTGCTCGCCGAGCTGAACATCGAAAGCCACCTGATCATCAGTCGTGCGGCGCTGCTGACCATGGCCCACGAGACCGATTACAAACTGGCCGACGTCATAGCGCTCGCCAGCCACTACCACCGTGCCGATGACGTCGCCGCCGGGATTGCCAGTGGCTCGTTTCGCTGCCTGGGCATGGTGGTCGCGCCGTGTTCGATGCGCACGCTGGCGGAAATCGCCACCGGCACGTCTTCCGGGCTGATCGGCCGCGCCGCCGACGTCACCCTCAAGGAACGCCGCACGCTGGTGCTGATGGCCCGCGAAACGCCGCTGACCCTCGCCCACCTGCGCAACATGACTGCCGTCACCGAGATGGGCGGGATCATCGCCCCGCCGGTGCCGGCGTTCTACGCCCGGCCCGAAAGCCTGGCGCAGATGGTCGATCACAGCCTCGGCCGGGTGCTCGACCTGTTCGGCCTCGATGCCGGCGTTGCCACCCGCTGGAAAGAACACCCCGGCCCCTGTGGGAGCTGGCTTGCCAGCGAAAGCAATAGGTCAGTCGGCATCACTGGTGAATGACACACCGCCATCGCTGGCAAGCCAGCTCCCACAGTTGATCGCACTCCGACAAAAAACACAGGTAAGGAGCTCCAGATGAACACCCCCTTCAACGCCCCAACCCCCAACACCAAAATCCCCGTGACCATCCTCACCGGCTTCCTCGGTGCCGGCAAAACCACCCTGCTCAACTACATCCTCAAGGAAAACCACGGGCGCAAGATTGCCGTGATCGAAAACGAGTTCGGCGAGGTCGGCATCGATGGCGATCTGGTGCTCAGCTCCGAAACCGAAGAAATCTACGAGATGGTCAACGGCTGCGTGTGCTGCACCGCCGAGGTTCGTGAGGATCTGGTACGCATCGTCCGCGAGCTGGTGGCGCGCCCGGTGCGCCTCGATCACATCCTCATCGAGACCAGCGGCCTCGCCGATCCGTACCCGGTGGCGCAGAGCTTTTTCATCAATGACCCGATTGCCGAAGAAGTCGAACTCGACGCGATCGTGACCATGGTCGACGCCAAGCACATCGCCCAGCACCTGGAGGATCTGCAACTGGATGGCGTCGACAATCAGGCGGTGGATCAGATCGTCTGCGCCGATCGCATTGTCATCAACAAGGTCGATCTGGTCAGCGGCGACGAGGTGGACATTCTGCGCGGCAAGATCCGTGATTTGAACGCCACCGCAGATCTGTTGACCTCCACCCACGCGCAGATCGACCTGACGAAAATCCTCGGCATCGGTGCGTTCGAGTGCACGCAGAAGCTTATGGAAATCGGCGCGGAAACTGAGCATCACGACCATGACCACCACCATGAATCAGAAGACCACGAACACGATCCGAGCGTGTCATCGGTGGGCATCGCCGTCGACGGCGCCGTCAACCTGATGGCGTTCCACCGCTGGATCAGCGAGCTGCGCTCGTCCCAGGCCGACAACCTTTACCGCATGAAGGGCGTGCTCGCCGTGGCCAACGAAGACCAGCGCTACGTGCTGCAAGGCGTGCACAGCCTGGTGGAGTTTCGCGCCTCGACCGCATGGGGCACGGAGCCCCGTTCGAGCAAGATCGTGTTCATCGGCCGCAACCTGGACCGCGCGGCGTTGAACCAGGGCTTTGCCGCCTGCCTGGCAGGCTGAACAAGGCATCGGAGCCGGTGGATGGCGGCTTCGCAGCACGAATGACTGATGCCAGATTTTTTGCACAACACAAAACCTGTGGGAGCTGGCTTGCCAGCGATAGCGGACTGTCGGTTGATAAAGATGGTGACTGCTAAATCGCCATCGCTGGCAAGCCAGCTCCCACAAGGTTGCACTGTGTTCCTGAGCTACGCGGCATCAGACGAATACCCCTCTCTACCGCATAAAAACAGCCAGAGGTGATTCCATGTCGTCAGCCACTCCTTCCTCCACCGTGCACCCCGTCGACCGCGTTTTGCCGGTGCGACAGATGCTCACCCTCGGCCTGCAACACATGGCCGTCTCGTACATCGGCGCCATCGCCGTGCCGTTGATCGTCGCCAGTGCCCTGAAGATGTCCCACGCCGATACCGTGGTGCTGATCAGCACCACGCTGTTCTGCTCCGGCATCGCCACCCTTTTGCAAACCGTCGGCTTCTGGAAATTCGGTGTACGCCTGCCGATCCTGCAAGGCGTGGCGTTCAGCAGCGTCGGTCCGGTGATTGCCATCGGCAGCAACCCCGAAGTGGGCTTCGCCGGTGTCTGCGGCGCGGTGATCGGCGCGGGGATTTTCACCATGCTGATGGCGCCGTTCGTGGGCCGATTACGGCGGTTTTTCCCGCCGGTGGTCACCGGTTGCATCGTCACGGTGATCGGTTTGCAGCTGTTCCCGATCGCCTATGAATGGGTCGGTGGCGGACGCAACGCGAGCAACTTCGGCGCCCCGGCATTTCTCGCGGTGGCGGTGGTGGTGCTGCTGACCATCCTGCTGGTCAATCGCTATGGCAGTCCGCTGCTGCGCAACATGGCGGTGCTGGTGGGCATGCTGGTCGGCGCCGGTCTGGCCTACGGTCTGGGCATGGGCAATTTTCACAGCGTCGAAGAGGCGCCGTGGCTGACCGTGCCCTACCCGTTCTACTTCGGCCTGCCGACGTTCAGCCTGATCCCCATCGCGACCATGGTGGTGGTGATGATCGTGCAGATGGTCGAGTCCATGGGACTGTTCGTGGCCATCGGCGACATCGTCGACAAACCGGTGGAAGACCAGCAAGTGGTCAATGGCCTGCGCGCCAATGGCCTGGCCAGCACCATCGCCGGGATGTTCGCCGCGTTCCCGTTTATCGCCTTCATGGAAAACGTCGGTCTGGTGATCCTGACCGGCGTGCGCAGCCGCTGGGTGGTCGCCGTCAGTGGCCTGCTGATGTGCTCGATTGCGCTGGTGCCCAAGGCTGGGGCGATCATCGCGTCGATGCCGACCGCGGCGCTGGGCGGCGCCGGTATTGCGATGTTCGGCGTGGTCGCGGCGGCGGGGATCCAGACCCTGGCCAAGGTCGATTACGAGCGCAATCGCTACAACGTATTGATCGTCGGTTTCACCATCGCCGCCGCGCTGGTACCGGTGCTCGCGCCCACCCTGTTCAAACAAATGCCCGAGTGGTCACAGCCGTTCCTGCACAGCAGCGTGGTCATCGCCTGCCTGGTGTCGGTGCTGCTCAACGCGGCGCTCAACGGCGTCAGCGTGCCAGAAACCACGCCCGGCAAATCCGCCTCGCACATTCTCTGACTGGAGCCTGCCCATGACTCGACTTCAAAACATCCTGATCAAAAACCCGCTGGCGGTGATGACCGGCCTGCGCGGCCCGCGTGCCCGGGCCGGTGCGGTGGACATTCGCGTGGTCAACGGCCGCATCGCCGAAATGGCCGCCGACCTGGAGCCGCAACCCGGCGAGCGCGTGATCGATGCACGCAACTGCGTGGTCTATCCGGGCTGGATCAACACCCACCATCACCTGTTCCAGAACCTGCTCAAAGCCGTGCCCGAAGGTTTGAATCAGGATCTGCAAGGCTGGCTGGCGAGCGTGCCCTACCCAAGGTTGAACCGCTTTACCCCGCAACTGGCGCGGATCGCCGCTCGGCTGGGCATGGTCGAATTGCTGTTGTCCGGGGTGACGACCTGCGCCGATCACCACTATCTCTACCATGCCCACGGCACCACCGAGACCGGGGACCTGCTGTTCGATCTGGCCGATGAGTTCGGCCTGCGCTTTGTGCTGTGTCGCGGTGGCGCGCTGGAATCCGCCAGCGCGCACCCGGGTTTCTCGAAAACCGCGCTGCAACCGGAAAGCCTCGAACAAATGGTCGGCGATATCGAGCGACTGAAATCGCTGTATCACCAGGACACCCCGGATGCCCTGCGCCGGGTGGTCGTCGCGCCAACCACACCGACCTTTTCGCTGCCGCCGACCCTGCTGCGCGAACTGGCGCACACCGCGCGCGGCCTCGGTTTGCGCCTGCACACGCACCTGTCGGAAACACAGAACTACGTGAATTTCTGCCGCGAGAAATACAACTGCCTGCCGGTGGAATTCGTCGCCGAACACGAATGGCTCGGCCCCGACGTGTGGTTCGCCCACGCCGTGCACCTGCAACCCGGCGAAATCCGCATGCTCGCCCAGACCGGCAGCGGCATCTCGCATTGCCCGGTGAGCAACGCGCGCCTGGGCAGCGGCGTCGCGCCGATTCCGCAAATGTATGAGGCCGGCGTACCGATTTCCCTCGGCGTCGACGGCGTCGCGTCCAACGAATCCGGAAGCATGGTCGGCGAAGCCAACACCGCATGGCTGATCCACCGCGCCGAACAAGGCGCCTCGGCGACCACCGTCGAAGACGTGATCCATTGGGGCACGGCGGGCGGTGCGCAGGTATTGGGACTGGGCGCGGTCGGTACGCTGGAGGTCGGGCAAGCGGCGGATCTGGTGATCTACAGCCTTGATCACCCACGCTTCTTCGGTTTCCACGATTGCGCGGTTGCACCGGTGGTGGCCGGTGAACCGATCACGGTGAAATACAGCCTGGTGGGCGGCCGGATCGTGGTCGATAACGGCGTGATTCCGGGGCTGGATATCGAACGGATGCGCGCCGAAGCGTGGGAAGGTGTGCAGGCGATGATGAATATCGACGATTGATCCGCAGGCGATGCAAAACCTGTAGGAGTGAGCCTGCTCGCGAAAGCGATGTGTCAGCTGACATTTGCGCTACTGACGCACCGCTATCGCGAGCAGGCTCACTCCTACAGGGAACAACGGCGCATTCGCGGACTCGAGGATTCTCGACTAAGGTTACCCCCTCATCGGATTGAGCCCCTGCCAGATCCACCGGGCTCTTGATCAAGGAGAGACTGATGACGTCGCGTCGCAACATCGAACAGACTTATCGCACCTGGTCCAGCCCGATTCTGCTGGAGCTGAAAAAGCGCGAACACCAAATGGCGCCGGTCGAGCGTCAGGCGCTGGAGAATGTGCTGGTAGAACGACGGTTGCTGGATATCGGCAATCCAAATGGAAGTGATCGCCGCCAAGGGGGCGCGAACAAGAACGAGCGTCCCGGCTGATCACTTAAAAAAACCTGTGGGAACTGCTCCCACAGGTCACGCCGCGTTTTCAGGCCGCGCGCTGCCCCTCCGCCACCATCGCCGAAGCCGCCAGCATCGCCCGCAACAACACCGCGCACCCGGCCGCCAGATCATCCGGCGCGGCATTCTCGATTTCGTTGTGGCTGATCCCGCCTTCGCACGGTACGAAGATCATCCCCGCAGGACCGAGTTCGGCGAGGAAGATCGCGTCATGCCCGGCGCCGCTGACGATGTCCATGTGCGACAGGCCCAGACCTTTTGCCGCGCCGCGCACGGCTTCGACGCAACCCTTCTCGAAGTACAGCGGCGGAAAATCTGCAGTCGGGGTCAGCTCATAGGTCAAGCCGTGTTCCTCGCAGGTTGCGTCGATGACCTGCTTCACCTCGGCGATCATCGAATCCAGCCGCTCCGGTTGCAGATGGCGGAAGTCGAGGGTCATGCGCACTTCGCCGGGGATGACGTTACGCGAGCCGGGATAGGCTTGCAGGCAACCGACCGTGCCGCAGGCGTGGGGTTGATGGCCGAGGGCGGCGCGGTTGACCGCACCAACGATGACCGAGGCGCCGACCAGCGCGTCCTTGCGCAGGTGCATCGGGGTTGGCCCGGCGTGGGCTTCGACGCCGCGCAGTTTCAGGTCGAACCACTTCTGCCCGAGGGCGCCGAGCACCACGCCGATGGTTTTCTGCTCGTCTTCGAGGATCGGGCCTTGCTCGATGTGTGCCTCGAAATAGGCACCGACCTTATGACCGCTGACCTTGCGTGACCCGGCGTAACCGATCGCATTCAGGGCTTCGCCGACGGTGACGCCGTCAGCATCGACCTTGGCCAGAGTTTCTTCGAGGGTGAATTTCTCGGCGAACACCCCGGAGCCCATCATGCACGGGGCGAAGCGCGAGCCTTCTTCGTTGGTCCAGACCACCACTTCCAGCGGCGCTTCGGTTTCCACGCCGAGGTCATTGAGGGTGCGCAGCACTTCGACGCCGGCGAGCACGCCGAAGCAGCCGTCGAACTTGCCGCCGGTGGGCTGGGTGTCGATGTGGCTGCCGGTCATCACCGGCGGCAGGTTCGGATTGCGCCCGGGACGGCGGGCGAAGATGTTGCCGACTTCATCCACCGTGACGCTGCATCCGGCGCCCTTGCACCAGTGCACGAACAGGTCGCGGGCCTGACGGTCGAGGTCGGTCAGGGCCAGGCGACAGACCCCGCCCTTGACCGTCGCGCCGAGCTTGGCCAGTTCCATGAGCGAGGCCCAGAGGCGGTCGCGGTTGATGTGCTGATGGGTGGATTGCAGAACGTCTACGGCTGCGTTCATGTTGATCTCCTCAGGCAGTTTCTTAGGGTATTTCTTTGGTGTTTTCCAGGCCGCCATCGCTGGCAAGCCAGCTCCCACAGGTTTTGAGTGAACTCATGGTTTGTGTACGACTTGATCCTTGTGGGAGCTGGCTTGCCAGCGATGAGGCCCTCCCTCACACCGGTGATTTCACGACCGAAGGCTGCGCCCGCATCACGCACAACCCGTAATAAATCACCCCGCCCAGCGCCGAGCCGGTAAACCAGCCATAGCTGTAAAACCAGCTGAACGCATCGCTGCCCAGCGACAGCAAGGTCAGCACCACCGGCACGCCAAACGCGGTAAACCCGGCCCAGTTCCACGCCGGATACACGTCGTCGCGGTACAACCCGGCCAGGTCCAGCTGCTGTTTCTTGATCAGGAAATAGTCCACCACCATGATCCCGGCGATCGGCCCGAGCAGGCTCGAATAGCCCAGCAGCCAGTTGGAATACACGGTTTCCAGGCTGACATCGGAAACGATCAGCCCGAGCTTTTTCAGCAGCTCGTGGGCCATCAGCGCGAGCCCGACGAAACCAGTGAGCAACACCGCTTTGGTGCGGTTGATCACCTTGGGCGCGATGTTCTGGAAGTCGTTGGTCGGCGAGACAATATTCGCTGCGGTGTTGGTCGACAGCGTGGCAATGATGATCAGCGCCATGGCCACCGCCACCCACAGCGGGCTCTGGATATGGCCGATCAGACTGACCGGATCCGACACGGTGACACCGACCAGTTTCACCGACGCGGCAGTCATCACCACACCCAGCGAAGCGAACAGGAACATGGTCAGCGGCAGACCGAAAATCTGCCCGAGGATCTGGTCCTTCTGGCTCTTGGCGTAACGGCTGAAGTCAGGAATGTTCAGCGACAGCGTGGCCCAGAAGCCGACCATCGCCGTCAGCCCGGCGGCGAAGTAACTGACCACACTGGCGCCCTCAGGACGCTTGGGTGGAATCGCCAGCAGCTCGGTCATTGACACATTGGGCATCGCCCACATCAGCAGGCCGATGCCGACCGCCACCAGCAACGGCGCGGACAGGGTTTCCAGCCACTTGATCGACTCGGCGCCGCGGATCACCACCCACAGATTCAGCGACCAGAAGATCATGAAGCCGATCACCTCGCCGGTTCCGCCGAGGGATTTCCAGCCGTCGAAGATCGAGCCGAGAAACAGGTGAATCGCCAGCCCGCCGAACATGGTCTGAATGCCGAACCAGCCACACGCCACCAGTGCACGAATCAGGCACGGCACGTTGGAACCGAGCACGCCGAACGACGAGCGCAGCAGCACCGGGAATGGAATGCCGTACTTGGTGCCGGGGAAAGCATTGAGGGTCAACGGGATCAGCACGATGACGTTGGCCAGCAGAATCGCCATCAGCGCTTCGCCGACGGTCAGGCCGAAATACGCGGTGAGCACGCCGCCGAGGGTGTAGGTCGGCACGCACACTGACATGCCGACCCACAGCGCGGTGATGTGCCATTTGTTCCAGGTTCGTTCGCGCACCTTGGTCGGTGCCATGTCGTGGTTGTAACGGGGACTGTCGAGGACGTCACTGCCGGCTTCGAGTTCGAACAAGCCGTCGCGCTCGGTCACTTGCGATCTGTTCTGTTGCATGGCCGCTCCACTGTTCTTCTGATTATTTTTTTGCTCATCAGGCGGCTGCACACGGGGTGCGAGCCGGACGATGGCCGGAGGAACTGACAACTTTCGTGTACCGGCCATGGTGTCAGCGGCGGCATCAATAAACGTGCCGGGTGCCCCGCTTAACGGTAGGGCCGTGGTTCAAACACATTGCAACTTTCTGATATTGCTCGGTTTTAATTATTCAACGAAAGAGTCCGCGAAAACTTGTCTGCACGCTCAGGCCAAACGTTTGCCAAGTTGTTCGAACTGTCAGGACTCAATCTGGTGCACTGCACTTTTTTTCATCACGGGCGCTCAACCGCAGCTCAACTTCAAGCGGCTGATTTCACATAGGAAATCTTGCTCATATTTCCATCCTGTCAAGTGCGTCAAAATGGTGAACAGCCTCACCATTTTGGTGATTTATGTTTTTTATCGTTATTTTTCATACACTTAAAACAGTCATAAGCTTATAAAAAATAATCTTGATCAATTGCAAAACTGCGACTAGCTTCTATTCCTGACAGCGCTGACAGGAATACGCCGATCAGCGTTGTACATCAATAAAACATTTAGAACCGGCACAAGTCGGTCATGCCTGCGAGGAACTCGGAATGTCTCTGTTGATCCGTGGCGCCACCGTTGTTACCCATGATGAAAGTTATCGCGCCGACGTCTATTGCGCCGACGGCGTGATCAAAGCCATTGGTCAGAACCTGGATGTTCCCGCCGGCGCCGAAGTGCTCGACGGCAGCGGCCAATACCTGATGCCCGGCGGCATCGACCCACACACTCACATGCAACTGCCTTTCATGGGCACCGTGGCCAGTGAAGACTTTTACAGCGGCACCGCTGCAGGTCTGGCCGGCGGCACCACGTCGATCATCGACTTCGTGATTCCCAATCCGCAGCAGTCGTTGATGGAAGCGTTTCATCAGTGGCGCGGCTGGGCCGAGAAGTCGGCATCGGACTACGGCTTCCACGTCGCGATCACCTGGTGGAGCGAGCAAGTGCGTGAGGAAATGGCCGAGTTGGTCAGCCATCACGGGATCAACAGCTTCAAGCATTTCATGGCCTACAAGAACGCGATCATGGCCGCCGACGACACGCTGGTGGCGAGTTTCGAACGTTGCCTGGAACTCGGCGCGGTGCCGACCGTGCACGCGGAAAACGGCGAGCTGGTCTATCACCTGCAACGCAAGTTGATGGCCCAGGGCATCACCGGACCGGAAGCGCATCCACTGTCGCGGCCATCGCAGGTGGAAGGCGAAGCGGCGAGCCGGGCGATCCGTATTGCCGAGACCATCGGCACGCCGTTGTATCTGGTGCACGTTTCCACCAAGGAAGCGCTGGACGAAATCACCTACGCCCGCAGCAAGGGTCAACCGGTGTACGGCGAGGTGCTGGCCGGGCATCTGCTGCTCGACGACAGCGTCTACCAGCACCCGGACTGGCAGACCGCCGCCGGTTACGTGATGAGCCCGCCGTTCCGCCCGCGCGGCCATCAGGAAGCGCTGTGGCACGGTCTGCAAAGCGGCAATCTGCACACCACCGCCACTGACCACTGCTGCTTCTGCGCGGAGCAGAAAGCCGCCGGGCGCGACGACTTCAGCAAGATCCCCAACGGCACCGCCGGCATTGAAGACCGCATGGCGGTGCTGTGGGATGAAGGGGTCAACAGCGGACGTTTGTCGATGCAGGACTTCGTCGCCCTCACCTCCACCAACACCGCGAAAATCTTCAACCTCTACCCGCGCAAAGGCGCGATCCGCGTCGGCGCCGATGCCGACCTGGTGCTGTGGGACCCGCAAGGCACCCGCACCATCTCCGCCAAGACCCACCATCAGCAGGTGGACTTCAACATCTTCGAAGGCAAGACCGTGCGCGGCGTGCCGAGCCATACCGTCAGCCAGGGCAAAGTGGTCTGGGCCGACGGCGACCTGCGCGCCGAGCGCGGGGCCGGGCGGTATATCGAACGGCCGGCGTATCCGGCGGTGTTTGATTTGCTGAGCAAGCGGGCTGAGAGGCACAAGCCGACGGCTGTGAAACGCTGAAATCCAGGCCTTCGGCCTTCGCGAGCAGGCTCGCTCCCACATTTGAAATGCATTCCCCTGTGGGAGCGAGCCTGCTCGCGAAGAGGCCCTCCCAAACGACACAAAAACCACTGCCCATCAGAGGCAGAGAACCTCAATAACCGTGAGGCAAAAAACCGTGATCGAGACCCTGAACCATCTCCCGCATCCGCACGAAAGCGCGGCCGCCCTCGCCGGTCATTTCACCGATCTGGCGCCACCGCTCAACGCCCGGCAGGCACATCTGGAAGCCTCGCGCTGCCTGTATTGCTACGACGCGCCATGCGTCAACGCGTGCCCAAGCGAGATCGATATTCCGTCGTTCATCCGCAATATCCATCAGGACAACGTGCCCGGTGCGGCGCAGAAAATTCTTTCGGCGAACATCCTCGGCGGCAGTTGCGCCCGGGTCTGCCCGACGGAAATCCTCTGCCAGCAAGCCTGCGTGCGCAACAACGCCCAGGAATGCGCGCCAGTGCTGATCGGCCTGTTGCAACGCTACGCCGTGGACAATGCGAATTTCACCGAGCACCCGTTCCAGCGCGCCGCCGCCACTGGCAAGCGCATCGCCGTGGTCGGCGCCGGGCCAGCGGGGTTGTCCTGCGCCCACCGCAGCGCGATGCACGGGCATGACGTGGTGATTTTCGAAGCACGGGAGAAGGCTGGTGGCCTCAATGAATACGGGATCGCCAAGTACAAACTGGTCGACGACTACGCGCAGAAGGAGCTGGATTTCCTCCTGCAGATCGGCGGCATCGAAATCCGTCACGGACAGAAACTCGGCGAGAATCTGACCCTCAGCGAGCTGCATCAGCAGTTCGACGCGGTGTTCCTCGGCCTCGGCCTCAACGCCAGCAAACAGCTCGGTCTGGCCCACGAAGACGCGCCCGGCCTGCTCGCCGCCACCGACTACATCCGCGAACTGCGCCAGGCCGATGACCTGACGCAACTGCCACTGGCCGAACGCTGCATCGTCCTCGGCGCCGGCAACACCGCGATCGACATGGCCGTGCAAATGGCCCGCCTCGGAGCGCGTGACGTGAATCTGGTGTATCGCCGGGGTGCGGCGGACATGGGCGCCACCGGCCACGAACAAGACATCGCCAAAGCCAATCAGGTGCGCCTGCTGACTTGGGCGCAACCGGAGGAAGTGCTGCTCGACGCGCAAGGCAAGGTGCGCGGCATGCGTTTCGCCCGCACGCAACTGGTCGACGGTCGCCTGCAAACCACTGGCGAAACTTTCGAGCTGGCCGCCGACGCGATCTTCAAAGCCATCGGCCAGGCCTTCGACAGCAGCGCCCTCGCCGACCCGCTGGCCCGTGAACTCAAGCGTCAGGGCGAACGGATTCAGGTCGATGACAACCTGCGCACGAGCATTCCCGGCGTGTATGCCGGCGGCGACTGCACCAGCCTCGATCAGGACCTCACCGTGCAAGCCGTACAGCACGGCAAACTCGCCGCCGAGGCGATCAACGCGCAACTGATGCTCAACGTGGAGGCTGCGTAAATGGCCGATCTCTCGATAGTCTTCGCCGGTATCAAAGCCCCCAACCCGTTCTGGCTGGCCTCTGCGCCGCCGACCGACAAGGCCTACAACGTCGTGCGCGCCTTCGAGGCCGGTTGGGGTGGCGTGGTCTGGAAAACCCTCGGCGAGGACCCGGCAGCGGTCAACGTCTCGTCGCGCTACTCGGCGCACTACGGCAACAACCGCGAGGTGCTGGGCATCAACAACATCGAACTGATCACCGACCGCTCGCTGGAAATCAACCTGCGCGAGATCACACAGGTCAAGAAGGACTGGCCGGACCGTGCGCTGATCGTCTCGCTGATGGTGCCGTGCGTCGAGGAATCGTGGAAACACATCCTGCCGCTGGTGGAAGCCACCGGTGCCGACGGCATCGAGCTGAATTTCGGTTGCCCGCACGGCATGCCCGAGCGCGGCATGGGCGCGGCGGTCGGTCAGGTGCCGGAGTACGTCGAGCAGGTGACGCGCTGGTGCAAGACCTATTGCTCGCTACCGGTGATCGTCAAACTGACACCGAACATCACCGACATCCGCGTCGCCGCCCGCGCTGCGCATCGCGGGGGCGCCGATGCGGTGTCGCTGATCAACACCATCAACTCGATCACCAGCGTCGACCTGGAACACATGGTCGCCCTGCCCACCGTCGGCAGCAAAAGCACCCACGGCGGTTACTGCGGCTCGGCCGTCAAACCGATCGCGCTGAACATGGTCGCCGAAATCGCCCGTGATCCACAGACCCAGGGCCTGCCGATCTGCGGCATTGGCGGCATCGGCAGTTGGCGTGACGCGGCGGAGTTCATGGCGCTGGGCAGTGGCGCGGTGCAGGTGTGCACGGCGGCGATGCTGCATGGCTTCCGGATTGTCGAGGAGATGAAGGACGGGCTGTCGCGCTGGATGGACAGTCAAGGCTACGCCAACATCGCCGAGTTCTCCGGGCGCGCGGTGGGCAATACCACCGACTGGAAATACCTCGACATCAACTATCAGGTGATCGCCAGGATCGACCAGGACGCGTGCATCGGTTGCGGGCGCTGCCACATTGCCTGCGAAGACACTTCACACCAGGCGATCAGCAGCCTGAAACAGGCTGACGGCACGCATAAATATGAAGTGATCGATGATGAGTGTGTCGGCTGCAATCTGTGCCAGATCACCTGCCCGGTGGCGGACTGCATCGCGATGGTGCCGATGGAAACCGGCAAGCCGTTTCTGGACTGGAATCATGATCCGAGGAATCCTTACCACGTTGCCGTCTAGATCGCCGGCTGATCCAACAGCCCCCTCACCCTAACCCTCTCCCAAAGGGAGAGGGGACTGATTGGGGGATATTTCAGAAATCCACCGACTTGAGCGATTTACTTTGAATCCATAATCGATACATGCACAGGCACGGACGGCTTTGAATCCAAAATCGTTGCATGCACATGCTCGGACGGCTTTTTGAGTCCATATTCGACTGGATTTTTCAGGTCGATGTAACTCGCAAGACACCTCGGTCGGCCCCCTCTCCCTCCGGGAGAGGGTTGGGGTGAGGGTCAGCTCTTGCTTCAGGGCTCCAACCCGATCCCGCGCAAAATCACACTGGTCACCGTCTGCACCGCCCGCTCGAACTGCATGTCCGACAGCGGTTGATGCTCGTTGAGAATATTCACCTGATGGTCGAAGTCGGCGTAATGCTGGGTCGAAGCCCAGATCATGTACAGCAGGCTCGACGGCTCCACCGGCAGAATCCGCTTGTCTTCGACCCACTGGCGGATCTTCGCTTCCTTCATTTTCGCCCAGTCGTACAGGCTCAGATCCAGCGCTTCACCCAAGGTCGGGGCGCCGTGGATGATCTCGTTGGCCCAGACTTTCGAGCCGTGCGGCCGGCTGCGCGAATGGTTCATCTTGGCGCGGATGTAGCTGCTGAGCACCACCCGTGGATCATCGAACATCTCGAAGCACAGCGCATCCTGCTTCCACACTTCCAGCAGGTCGAACAGCACCGCGCTGTACAGTTCGCTCTTGGTGGAAAAGTAGTAATGCAGGTTGGAGCGCGGTAATTGCACCTCGGCGGCGATGTCGGCCATGGCGGTGCCGCCGAAACCTTTTTCGGCGAAGACTTTTTCCGCCGCGAGCAGGATTTTCTCGACGTTACTGCGACGGATCTCGATCTTGTGATTGCCCATGAGGGCTCCCTGACAACGACGTTGTTGAAGACTAGCATCCGCTCTGGCCTCGGGGCGACCGCTGCAAACAAAACTTCGTATGAAGGTCGGTGCATGGCTAAACTGGCGCTTCTTTGTCCTGCCTCAGAGGTATCCGCGATGCTGTTCAAGAACGTCCTGACCACCACTGCCCTGCTCGCTTCGCTGTTCGCCGCATCTTCGGTTTTCGCCCACGCCCACCTGAAAAGTGCCACCCCGGCCGCCGACAGCACCGTCGCCACGCCGGCCGATCTGCGCCTGACCTTTTCTGAAGGCGTCGAAGCCAGTTTCACCAAAGTCAGCCTGACCCACGATGGCGCCCCGGTCGCGATCAAACCGCTGACCACCGAAGGCGACAAGAAAACCCTGATCGTCACCCCCGCCGCACCACTCGCCGCCGGTGAATACAAAGTCGAATGGCACGCGGTGTCGGTCGACACACACAAGAGCGAAGGCGCCTACCAGTTCAAGGTTGGCCAGTAATTCATGAGTGAAGCGCTGGTGCTGTGCCGTTTTGTGCATTTCAGCGCGGTGTTGATGTTGTTCGGCGCCTGGTTGTTCCGGCCGTTGCTGCTCAAGGCACCAGTGCCGACATTGGATCGGCATCTGGCGCGACTGGCGCGTTGGCTGACCGCGATTGCCTTGGTCAGCGGCGTGACCTGGGCGCTGTTGATCACCGCGAGCATGGCCGGTTTGGCGGCGGCAGCGTTCGACCCGGACACGATTGGGGTGGTTCTCGGCAACACGTTTTTCGGCCAGGTCTGGCGCTGGCATCTGCTGATCAACGCGCTGTTGCTGGCATTGCTGTTCACGCCGTGGCGTTCGAATGTGCTGCTGCGCCTGGGCTTGAGTGCGCTGCTCTTGGCGACCCTGGCGCCGGTCGGTCACGGCGCGATGCTCGACGGCCTCAGCGGGCAACTGCTGATCCTCAACCAGATCGTTCATCTGACTTGCGTCGCTGCATGGCTGGGCGGCTTGTTGCTGTTGGTGTTGATCCTGCGTCAGCCGAGCACAGCGATGGGGCGGATCCTGCAACGCTTCAGCGGTGTCGGTTATACGATCGTTGGCGGCCTTCTGATCACCGGGTTGATCAACGTGCGCGTGCTGACCGGGCAATGGTGGCCGACGCCGCTGTTTGCAGGGTTTGCCTTGATTCTGCTGATTAAGGCCTTGCTGGTGCTGGGCATGCTTGCACTGGCGCTGTTCAACCGCTTGCGGATTGATGATTGCGAACAGCGGATGGGCGCGCTCAAGCGCAGTGTGGTGCTGGAGTGGTTGTTGGGGATGGGTGCGGTGGCGGCCGTCTCCCTGCTCGGCACCCTGCCGCCGATGATTGCTGCCTGAAGCCTCCCTGTGGGAGCTGGCTTGCCAGCGATGGCGGTGCGTCAGGAACAGATATTTCGGATGTACCGACGTCATCGCTGGCAAGCCAGCTCCCACAAGGTTTTGTGTAGATCAATGCGGTTGTGTGTCGCCCGCTGCGGTGTCGATGCTGACCACCACCGACATCCCCGGACGCAAGCGTTCCGCTTCCTGCTGCCCCTCATCAATGGTGATCCGCACCGGCACGCGCTGGGCGATTTTCACAAAGTTGCCGGTGGCGTTGTCGGCCTGCAACAGGGCGAATTCCGAGCCGGTACCGGGTGAAATGTGCTGCACATGGCCGGTGAACTTGCGGTGGTTCAGCGCATCGACGGTGAAGCGCACCGGCTGCCCGACGCGCACATTGTTCATCTGGGTTTCCTTCATGTTGGCGATCACCCATTTCTGGTTCGGCACCAACGCCATCAACTGCGCCCCGGAGTTGACGTAAGCGCCGAGGCGCACGCCGATCTGCCCGAGTTGGCCGTCACGCGGGGCGACGATGCGCGTGTTCGACAAGTCGATCCGCGCCAGTTGCACCGCTGCTTCAGCGCTGGCCACCGAGGCTTCCAGCGAACCGCGATTGACGATTACCGTCTGCAGATCCTGCCGGGCGATTTCCAGATTGGCCTTGGCCTGCGCCACCGCCGCAATGCTCTGCGCATTGGCCGCGAGCGTCACGTCCATCTCGCGTTTCGACACCGAGCCGTCACCCACCAGCTCCTTGTTACGGCGCAGATCCGCCTCGCTTTTACGCAACTGCGCCTCGCTGTCGGCCACCACGGCCTGCCGCAGCTTGATCGTCGCTTCGGCGCTGTTGCGTTGCTGCACCACGTTGGCCAGCGCGGCTTTCTGCACCGCTAGTTGCGCCAGCGACTGGTCGAGGCGCTGCTGATAAATCCGGTCGTCCAGGCGCACCAGCAGGTCGCCGGCCTTCACGTACTGGAAATCCTGCACCGGCACCTCGAACACGTAACCGCTGAGCTGCGGGCCGATGATCGTCACCTGGCCACGCACCAGGGCGTTTTCAGTGGTTTCGACCGCACTGCTGAACGGCGGCAACTGCCAGGCGTAGAGCACGATCAGCACACCGACGATGGCAATCGCGGCAAAGCCCAGTGACGAGATGATCCGCACCCGCAACGAGCGCGGCTCGGTGTTCGGTGATGACGGCGGTGCCACGCCTTCCGGGGTGGCGGCGATGGCATTGGTGGTTGTGGTGGTCGGTTCGGTCATGAATTGGAAGCACCGTCAGGAGGTACGGAAGGCGCGGGGTCGACGGCTTTGGTGGTGCTCATCAGCCACAGCGCACGAATGGACAGCCAGATCATGGTCAGCACCGCAATCACGGCGATCAGCATGAATACATCGTTATAGGCCAGCACGTTGGCTTCGCGAGTGGCCGCGTTGGACAGGCTGCGAATCCCGGCCAGATTGCGCAGGCTCGGGTCGGCCAGCAACGAGCCATAGGCCGACCCGCCGCTCTGTACGCGGGCGGCCACCAGCGGATCGGACAGCGTCAGGTGCTCGACCAGGTGACTGGAATGGAATTTCTCGCGCACGATCTGGAACGTGCCCAACAACGCCGCGCCGAGCAGGCCGCCAAGGTTGTTGCAGATCCCGAACAACACCGAAAAACTCACCAGATTGCGCGGATTGGTCAGCACGTTGCGGGTGCCGAAAACCATGGTCGGTCCCAGAAAAAACGTGCTGCCGAAGGCCAGCAGAAACTGGCTGAAATACAGGTTTTGCGGGCGGGTCAGGTTATTGGAAAAACTGTCCATCACCGAACCGGTCGCCATCAGCGCCAGCGAGATGATCAGCGGCATCAGCAGGTGCTTGGGGTCGATGGTCAGTGCGCTGGTCGCCAGCCCGGCGACGCTGCCGATCAGCATCACCACATACAGGCTGTGCAACTGCTCATAACCCATGTTGAGGTTCTGCATGAAACCGACGGCGCCGGTGGACTGTTCCGAGGTGACCATGCGGATCAGGGTCACCGCCAGCGCCAGGCGGATCATCGTGCCGCTGCCGAGCCAGCGGGTCATCAGCATCGGGTTGCTGCGATTGTGTTCAATCGCCAGGCCGGCGAGGATCAGGGCAATCGAGGCCGCCAGCGCATAGCCGATCCAGTTGGCCTCCAGCCACCAGTCGATCCGCCCCAGCGACAGCACCGCGCAAAGCAGCGCCACGCCGCTGGCGAGAATGGCGAAGGTCAGAAAGTCCAGCGGCTCGAAGGTTTTGAAGCGATCACCGGGCGGCAACTTGAGCAGCAGCACGCAGCCCAGCGACAGCAAGGCCATGCCCAATTCGAACAGGTACAAGCCGCGCCATTCGGCAATCTGCAGCAAGTCTTCGGAGAACAGGCGCGCCAGCGGCAGCGCCAGTTGCGAGGCACCGAGACCCAGCACCAGCGCCTTCAACCGCCATTTGGCCGGAAACGCCTGAACCATGTAATACAGACCCAGCGAACTCAGCGCCGCACCGACCATGCCGTGCGCCGCCCGCACCGCGATGGCCGAGCTCAAGTCGTTGACGAACAGATGACCGAACGTCACCAGCGCATACAGCACCAGAAACACTTCGGTGAACGCGCGCAGGCCAAACTGCTGGCGAAACTTCACCAACAGCAGGTTCATCGACACGTTGGTCATCACGTACGCAGCTGGCAGCCAGGCCATCTCCGCCGTGGTCGCGCCCAGCGCGCCTTGCAGGTAAGGCAGGTTGGCGACCACCAGCGAGTTACCCAAACCACCGGTCACTGCCACCAGCAGCCCGACCAGCGCATAGGCCAGGCGCTTGGGGTTGGAGTGCAGCGGCGTCGAGGGGGAACCGGGCAGACTGGGCTTCTCGTGAGGCTGCCAGTCGCGCGGGGCGTATCGATCCATTGAAAGGCCTTGTGCTTGTGTTGCCGGGAGTTTGCCGCAAATCCTGCGGCAAACCCACAATCCTGTGGGAGCTGGCTTGCCGGCGATGACGGCAGTCGGCTCGGCAACAGGCTGACTGGCAGACCGTTATCGCGGGCACGCCCGCCCCCACAGGGTTCGTGGTGGATTCGTAAATTCTGTTTAAAGGTCCTCTCGCCCGCAACGGATTTTTCCCGCGCCGGGCAACTGCCACCCTTGCAGCCCTTCTCAACCTGCAAGGTGCCCGTTATGACCACGCCCCACTGGCAACGCTCCCCACGCCTGCTGAAAAACCTTTTGGCCGCCGCCCTGTTGCTGCCCGCCCTCGCCTTCGCCCAGGAACGCCCGTGGCCGGACGGTTCGCAACTGGTGATTTCAGTGTCGATGCAGTTCGAAACCGGCGGCCAGCCCGAGGGTGCGGAAAGTCCGTTCTCCGGCAGTCCATTGCCCAAGGGTTACCCTGATCTGCCGGCGCAGACCTGGTTTGATTATGGCTACAAGGAAGGCTTGTGGCGGATGCTCGACCTGTGGGATCGCACCGGGATCAAGGTCACCTCGCATGTGGTCGGCGAAGCGGCGCTCAAGCACCCGGAACTGGCGAAAGCGATTGCCGAGCGCGGCCACGAACTGGCAGCCCACGGCATGCGCTGGGCCGATTCCTACAACATGAGTTACGACCAGGAAAAACAGTTCATCGGCGACGGTGTCAACGCGGTCGAGAGACTTACCGGCCAGCGCTCGCTGGGCTACAACGCCAACTGGCTGCGGCGCAGCCCCAACACGCTGAAGGTCCTGCAAGACCTGAACTTCACCTACCACATCGATGATGTCAGCCGCGACGAACCGTTCGTGACCATGGTCCGTGGGCGCAAATTCGCCGTGGTGCCGTATACCTTGCGCAACAACGACATCGTGTTGATCGAGGGTCGGCATTTCTCCGCCGAGCAGTTCTATCAGCAATTGGTGCTGGAATTTGATCGCCTGTACGCCGAAGGCGCGAGCAAGCGGCGGATGATGTCAGTGAGTCTGCACGATCGCATCGGCGGCACCCCGGCGATGGTCGAGGCGATGGAACGTTTTATCCGCTATGCGCAGTCCCATCCGAAAGTGACATTCATGCGCAAGGACCAGATCGCCCGGATCGTCCTGACCGAGAAAAACCCGCTGATCGACAACACAGAGGCGCTCTATAACCGGTAAACCCGCCGGAAACAGCCCTCTTCGCAGCATTTGGAGGGCTGCCAAATCGCGCAAAATAATCGTAACAAGCCCTGTTGACTTTTGCGGAAAACCTCGCAACTATCCGCAACCATGTTGTACGACGACGTATGACAAATAATAAAAACAACAACAGGGAGCGTCACAGTGAGCACACTCGTCTGCAATTCCGTTCGCACGTCCCGTATTTCCTTCCCCCGCCCGTGTTCCACCCTGAGTTTGATCGGCTGCAGCAGCCTCGCCCTGGTTTTGCCGATGAGCGCCGACGCCGAAGGCTTCCTCGAAGACAGCAAAGCCACGCTGAACCTGCGCAACGCCTACTTCAATCGCAACTTCGTCAACCCGAACTACCCGCAGGGCAAGGCTGAAGAGTGGACGCAAAACTTCATCCTTGATGCCAAATCCGGCTTCACCCAAGGCACCGTCGGCTTCGGTCTCGATGTGCTGGGGATGTATTCGCAAAAACTCGATGGTGGCAAGGGCACCGGCGGTACGCAACTGTTGCCGATTCACGATGACGGGCGCCCGGCGGACAACTTCGGTCGCCTCGGCGTGGCGTTGAAGGCCAAGGTGTCGAAGACCGAATTGAAGGTTGGCGAATGGATGCCGGTGCTGCCGATCCTGCGCTCGGACGATGGCCGCTCGTTGCCGCAGACCTTTCGCGGTGGCCAGATCACCTCCACCGAAATCAACGGCCTGACCCTCTTCGGTGGGCAGTTCCGTGGCAACAGCCCGCGCAACGATGCCAGCATGGAAGACATGTCGATGAACGGCCGCGGCGCCTTCACCTCCGACCGTTTCAACTTCGGCGGCGGCGAGTACACCTTCAACGACAAGCGCACTCTGGTCGGCGTGTGGTACGCCGAACTCAGCGACATCTACCAGCAGCAGTATTTCAACCTCAGCCACAGCCAACCGCTGGGCGACTGGACGCTGGGCGCCAACCTCGGGTTCTTCACTGGCAAGGAAGACGGCAGCGCCCAGGCCGGCGACCTCGATAACAAGACTGCATTTGCCATGCTGTCGGCCCGCTATGGCGGTAACACCTTCTATGTCGGCCTGCAAAAACTCAGCGGCGATGACGCGTGGATGCGGGTCAACGGCACCAGCGGCGGCACCCTGGCCAACGACAGCTACAACGCCAGTTATGACAACGCCAAAGAGCGCTCCTGGCAGTTGCGGCATGACTACAACTTCGTCGCCCTCGGCATTCCCGGCCTGACCCTGATGAACCGTTACATCAGCGGCGACAACGTGCACACCGGGACGATTACCGACGGCAAGGAATGGGGCCGCGAGTCGGAACTGGGATACACCGTGCAGAGCGGGCCGCTGAAAAACCTCAACGTGAGATGGCGCAACGCGACGATCCGCCGGGACTTCAGCACCAATGAGTTCGACGAGAACCGGGTCTTTATCAGCTATCCGATTTCGTTGTTGTAAAGCCAGTACTCACACCGGGTTTCCCTGTGGGAGCGGGCTTGCTCACGAAGGCGTCGGGTCAGTCAATTCATCTTTCAATGACACACCGCTTTCGCGAGCAAGCCCGCTTCCACAAGGGGATTGCATTGCAACGAAGGCGTCGCGGTGATTGAAAAGTGAATGAGCCCCTTCCGTCATTTACCCCAAAAGTCGCGTTGACAAGTTCCGGAAAGCCTACCGATACTTCAGTGCAGTCATACGACAACCTACAACAAACCTAATAACAACGTGTAAGGGATTGCCATGACGTCTACCTCTACTCCCCGCGCCCCGTTCAACCGTCTGCTGCTGACCGGCGCTGCCGGTGGCCTGGGCAAAGTCCTGCGCGAACGTATGCGCCCTTATGCCCATGTCCTGCGCCTGTCGGACATCGCCGCCCTCGCCCCGGCCGTTGATGATCGCGAAGAAATCGTCCCCTGCGATCTGGCTGATAAACACGCAGTGCACCAACTGGTCGAAGGCGTCGATGCGATCCTGCATTTCGGCGGTGTCTCCGTCGAGCGGCCCTTTGAAGAAATCCTCGGCGCCAACATCTGCGGCGTGTTTCACATCTACGAAGCTGCACGCCGCCATGGTGTGAAGCGAGTGATCTTCGCCAGTTCCAACCACGTCATCGGCTTCTACAAACAAGACGAGCCGCTCGACGCCAGTTGCGCCCGCCGCCCCGATGGCTACTACGGATTGTCCAAGTCCTACGGCGAAGACATGGCCAGTTTCTACTTCGATCGCTACGGCATCGAGACGGTCAGCATCCGCATCGGCTCCTCATTTCCCGAGCCGCAGAACCGCCGAATGATGCACACCTGGCTGAGTTTCGACGACCTCACGCAATTGCTCGAACGCGCGCTGTACACGCCAAACGTGGGCCATACCGTGGTCTATGGAATGTCCGCCAACAAGGACGTCTGGTGGGACAACCGCTTCGCCAGCCACCTCGGTTTTGAAGCCAAGGACAACTCCGAAGTGTTCCGCGAAAAAGTCGAAGCGCAGCCAATGCCCGCCGCCGATGACCCGGCGCGGGTCTATCAGGGCGGCGCGTTCGTCGCGGCCGGCCCCTTCGGCGACTGAACACTCTGCCAACGACGCAAAGGAATGAGTATGCAAGCCGAATTGATCGTCGATGCTCGCAACGCCGTGGGCGAAAGCCCGGTCTGGGTGCCGCAGGAAAACGCGCTGTATTGGGTCGATATTGCCAACGGCGGGCTGCAACGCTGGAGCGCTGACACCGGCCATGTGCATGCCTGGAAAACCCCGCAGATGCTCGCCTGCATCGCCCGTCACAGCGGTGGCGGCTGGGTTGCCGGCATGGAGAGCGGCTTTTTTCATCTGCACCCGCACAGCGATGGCAGCCTCGACAGCGAATGGCTCGCCACCGTCGAGCACAGCCGAGCAGACATGCGCCTCAACGATGGTCGCTGCGACCGCCAGGGCCGTTTCTGGGCTGGCAGCATGGTGCTGAACATGGGCCTGAGTGCGCCTGAAGGCCGGCTCTACCGCTACGGCGCCGGGCAGTCTGGTGTGATCGAAGCGCGACTCGACGGCTTCATCGTGCCCAACGGCCTCGGCTTCAGCCCTGACGGCAAGACGATGTACCTGTCCGATTCACATCCAGACGTGCAATTGATCTGGGCCTTCGATTACGACACCGAGACCGGCACACCATCGAATCGGCGGATCTTCGTTGACATGAACCACTTCCCCGGCCGGCCGGATGGCGCTGCCGTGGATGCCGAAGGCTGCTACTGGATCTGCGCCAACGACGCCGGACTGATTCACCGTTTTGCCCCGGACGGCCGCCTCGATTTCTCGCTGGAAGTGCCGGTGAAGAAACCGACGATGTGTGCCTTCGGCGGCAGCCGCCTAGACACCCTCTTCGTGACCTCGATTCGCCCCGGCGACGACCGCGATCCGCAATCTCTGGCCGGCGGCGTGTTCGCCCTCAACCCCGGGGTCAAAGGCCTGGAAGAACCGCTGTTCGACGATTCCCTGTAACACCCTCCTCTGCTGCACCGCTGCGCCTTGAACACAACAATAACAAGACTGGAGACTCACCCCCATGAACTTCAAACGCACCTTGCTGGCCGCTGCACTCCCGCTGATGTTCACCTTCACTGGCGCCGCCCAGGCCCTGCAACTCAAATTCGCTGACATCCATCCCGCCGGTTATCCCACCGTGGTGGCCGAAGAAAACATGGGCAAGACCCTGACCAAGGAGACCAACGGCGAGCTGACCTTCCAATACTTTCCCGGCGGCGTGCTGGGCTCAGAAAAGGAAGTCATCGAGCAGATGCAAGTCGGCGCGGTACAGCTGTCTCGCGTCAGCCTGGGTATCGTCGGCCCGGTAGTGCCGGACGTGAACGTGTTCAACATGCCGTTCATCTTCCGCGACCATCAACACATGCGTAACGTCATCGACGGCGCAGTGGGCGACGAGATCCTCGACAAAATCACCAACTCCGAATTCGGCCTCGTGGCCCTGGCCTGGATGGACGGAGGCACACGCAACGTCTACACCAAGAAACCGGTACGCAAGCTCGAAGACCTCAAAGGCATGAAGATTCGTGTCCAGGGCAACCCGATGTTCATCGACATGATGAACGCCATGGGCGGAAACGGTATCGCCATGGACACCGGGGAGATCTTCAGCGCCTTGCAGACCGGCGTGATCGACGGCGCGGAAAACAACCCGCCGACCCTGCTCGAACACAACCACTTCCAGAACGCCAAGTTCTACAGCCTGACCGGTCACCTGATCCTGCCAGAGCCGATTGTGATGTCGAAAATCACCTGGGAAAAACTCACCCCGGATCAACAGGCGCTGGTCAAGACCGCCGCCAAGGCTGCCCAGGCTGAAGAGCGCGTGCTATGGGACAAGAAGTCCGCTGCCAGCGAAGAAAAACTCAAGGCCGCTGGGGTCGAGTTCATCGAGGTCGACAAGAAACCCTTCTACGACGCCACCGCACCGGTGCGGGAAAAGTACGGTGCGAAGTACGCCGACCTGATCAAGAAAATCGAAGCCGTGCAGTAACGCCTCCCGCTCCGTCCTCATTAACCAGGCCCGGCGCACCTGATGACACAGGCGCGCCCGGTTACGGTGGAACCCGATGAAGAATCTACTGCTGCGTATCAACGACAAGATCTACATGACGTGCATTTGGGTCGCCGGCCTTTCCGTCCTGGCGATTTCCCTGATGATTCCCTGGGGCGTGTTCGCCCGCTACGTGCTGGGCACCGGTTCGAGCTGGCCCGAGCCCACGGCGATCCTGCTGATGATGGTGTTCACCTTCATCGGTGCCGCCGCCAGTTACCGCGCCGGTGCGCACATGGCCGTGGCCATGCTCACCGACCGTATGCCACCCCGGCTGAGATCTGCGGCGGCGATATTCTCGCAACTGCTCATGGCGGCGATCTGCATTTTCATGACGATCTGGGGCGCCAAGTTGTGCATGTCCACCTGGAACCAGTTCATGGCGGCCCTGCCCGATCTGCGGGTTGGCGTGACCTATCTGCCGATTCCCGTGGGCGGCTTGCTGACGCTGGTTTTCGTCCTGGAAAAACTCTTGCTCGGTGACCAGAGCAAACGGCGGGTCGTGCAGTTCGATCTGGTTGAAGAAAGTGAAGGTGGCGCTTAATGGACGCTCTGATTCTGCTAGGCAGTTTTATCCTGTTGATCCTGATCGGCATGCCAGTAGCCTATGCGCTGGGCGCCGCCGCGCTGATCGGGGCATGGTGGATCGACATCCCGTTCCAGGCGGTGATGATTCAGGTCGCGTCGGGGGTGAACAAGTTCTCGCTGCTGGCCATTCCGTTCTTCGTCCTGGCCGGTGCGATCATGGCCGAGGGCGGCATGTCCCGGCGTTTGGTGGCGTGTGCCGGGGTGCTGGTGGGTTTCGTGCGCGGTGGCCTGTCGCTGGTCAACATTGTTGCTTCGACCTTCTTCGGCGCGATCTCCGGTTCCTCGGTGGCCGACACCGCGTCGGTGGGTTCGGTGCTGATTCCGGAAATGGAACGCAAGGGCTATCCACGGGATTTCTCCACCGCGGTGACCGTCAGCGGCTCGGTGCAAGCCCTGCTCACGCCGCCAAGCCATAACTCGGTGCTCTACTCCCTGGCCGCCGGTGGTACGGTTTCGATTGCCTCGCTGTTCATGGCGGGCATCGTGCCGGGGTTGCTGATGAGCGCCTGCCTGATGGTGCTGTGCCTGATCTTCGCGAAAAAACGCGACTACCCCAAGGGTGAAATCATCCCGATGCGCCAGGCGTTGAAAATCGTCGGCGAAGCCCTCTGGGGCCTGATGGCGATGGTGATCATCCTCGGCGGTATCCTCTCGGGGATCTTCACCGCCACGGAATCGGCGGCCATCGCCGTGTTGTGGTCGTTCTTCGTGACCATGTTCATCTACCGCGACTACAAGTGGCGTGAACTGCCGAAGCTGATGCACCGCACGGTACGCACGATTTCCATCGTGATGATCCTGATCGGCTTCGCCGCGAGCTTCGGCTACATCATGACCCTGATGCAGATTCCGGCGAAAATCACCACGCTGTTCCTGACCCTGTCGGACAACCGCTACGTGATCCTGATGTGCATCAACGTCATGCTGCTATTGCTCGGCACGGTGATGGACATGGCGCCGCTGATCCTGATCCTGACGCCGATCCTGATGCCGGTAATTCTCGGCATCGGTGTCGATCCAGTGCAGTTCGGCATGATCATGCTGGTCAACCTCGGGATCGGGCTGATAACACCGCCGGTGGGTGCGGTGCTGTTTGTCGGTTCGGCGGTGGGCAAGGTCAGTATCGAGAGCACCGTGAAGGCGCTACTACCGTTTTATGCGGTGCTGTTTCTGGTGTTGATGCTGGTCACTTACATCCCCGCCATTTCCCTGTGGCTACCGCATCTGGTGTTGTAACAGCCTGAAAGATCGCAGCCTCGTTTCACTCAACAGCTCCTACATGGGAATGCGATTCCTGTAGGAGCTGCCGAAGGCTGCGATCTTTTGATCTGCCAACATTCAGGCACGCAACAACATATACCCCGCCACCAGCAGACACACGCTGGCAAACCCCACCTGCAACGTCCGCGCTGGCAGCCGCGCGCACAGTTTGCGGCCGATGATCATGCCGACGATGCTGGCCACGATAAACGCCGCACCTTGAGCGTCGATGCGCACTCCGGCATGGAAGGAACCGATCACGCCAATCGCCGAAATCAGGCTGATCACCATCAGCGACGTCGCGACAATCCCGCGCATTTGCACATCGGTCAGTTGCTTGAACGCCGGCACGATCAGGAAGCCACCGCCAACGCCGAGCAAGCCCGAAACCACACCGGTCACCGCACCCAGCGCCGCGAGGGTCGCGGTGCATTTGGCGGTCCAGTCGAAACGCCCGGTCTGCTCATTGAGCATGCAGTTTTTCTGCCCCCAGCTCGCGTGGCCGTGGTCGCTCGGCCCCGTTTGCGCACGCTCACGGCGCAGCATGCGCCAGGCCACCATGACCATCAGCAGGCTGAAGAGGATCATCAGGATCTTCTCCGGCAACTGGTGCGCAAAATAGATGCCCAGCGGCGAAAACACCGCGCCAAGCGCGGCGATCAGCAGCGCCGCGCGGTAGCGCACCAGACCATGGCGCAAACCGTCGATCGCCCCGACTGCCGCCGCACTACCGACGGCGAACAACGCCACGGGCGCGGCCTGGGTCATGCTCCAGCCGAGGCCAAGCACCAGCGCCGGCACCGCGAGAATTCCGCCACCCGCCCCGGTCAGCCCGAGAATCAGCCCCATCAACACGCCAAACAGACTTGCCAGCAACATAGGGAGTTCTCAGTCGACTTTGGACAAAACGGTCAGCCACTCGCGGCCCTTGAGCATGCCGTTCCAGTAGAACCACGGCAGTAGCGTCGCCTTGAGGAACCACGCCGAGCGGCGCGGCACGGTCGCATCGAGGGCGAAAGTCGGCAGCAACTTCCCGCCGTAACCAAACTCGGCGAGGATCACCTTGCCCTTCTCCACCGTGAGCGGGCACGAACCGTAGCCGTCGTACTTCAGTGGCAGCGGTTGTCGCTTGCGCAGGGCCAGCAGGTTTTCCGCGACCACCACGACCTGCTTGCGCACCGCCGCAGCGGTTTTCGCATTGCTGGTGCCGCAGATATCACCGAGGCCGAACACCTCGGGGTAACGCGGATGTTGCAGGCTATGCGGATTGACTTCGCACCAGCCGGCAGCGTCGGCCAGCGCACTTTGCGCAATGAAATCCGGCGAGACTTGCGGCGGGACTACGTGCAGCAGATCGAAGGTTTTCGCCTGTGTGGTGAGGTTGCCGTCGGCGTCCTTGATCTCGAACCACGCGGTTTTCGCCGGGCCGTCGACCTTGACCAGGTTGGAGTTGAAGGCCAGTTGCGCGTTGTACTTTTCGATGTACTTCATCAGTGGCGGGACGAAGGTCGCGACACCGAACAACGCGGCGCCGGCCAGGTTGAATTCGACATTGATGTTGTTCAGCACAGCGGTTTTGCGCCAGTGATCGCACGACAGGTACAACGCCTTCTGCGGCGCGCCGGCGCATTTGATCGGCATCGCCGGCTGGGTGAACAACGCCTTGCCGCCGCGCAGTTTCTGCACCTGATCCCAGGTGTACTGCGAGTGCTGATAGCTGTAGTTGGACGTTACGCCGTGCTGACCGAGGCTTTCCTGCAGGCCTTCGATCTTCTCCCAGGCCAGCCGCAGGCCGGGGCAGACGATCAGGTTCTGGTAAGTGACGCGGCGTTGATCGTTGAGCGTGAGCTGACGTGCGTCGGGATCAACCGCAGTCACCGCCGCCTGAATCCAGGTGGCCTGACGCGGCATCACCTTGCTCATCGGCCGCACGGTGTCCTTGACGTCATAGGCGCCACCGCCGACCAGCGTCCACGCTGGCTGGTAGTAGTGCTGGGCGCTTGGCTCGATCACAGTGACTTTAAGAGTGGGATCACGCTTGAGCAGACTGGCGACGAAGCCGATGCCGGCGGTGCCGCCGCCGATGACCACGATATCGGCACTGATGGATGGGCCCCAGTGTTGATCGTTCATTGCTTGTTCCTTATTGCTGCATGCAAGGATTTCTTTGAATCAAACCACTAAACCTGTGGGAGCTGGCTTGCCAGCGATAGGGACTTGTCAGCCGCGGTTGATGGCGACTGACACTCCGCCATCGCTGGCAAGCCAGCTCCCACAGGTTTTGAATGTGTTGGCTGGCATTCAGGGGTGACCCCAGCTCTTGAGCACCGCTCCGCAATACAACCCGGACAGGGTCTTCATCACCTGAATCACTTCAGGACTGGCCAGACCGTAAAAGATGTATTTGCCTTCACGACGAGTCGCCACCAGCCCTTCATCGCGCAGGATGCCCAGCTGCTGGGACAGGGTCGGCTGGCGCACGCCGGTCATTTTTTCCAGTTCGCCGACATTGCGCTCGCCCTGGGTCAGCTGGCACAGGATCAACAGGCGATCCTCATTGGCCAGCGCCTTGAGCAGCGCGCAGGCCTTGGAGGCGGACGCCCGCAACTGGGCGACTTCACATTCGGTCAGACTGGATTGCATTTGCACGATGCCTTCAACGTCACTTAAGCTGCGAACATTATGTTTTTAGATAAAGTGTTGCAACCCATTTCCCTGGTTCAGGTTGGTGACCATGCCCGCGCAGATTGAAGCTTTCCTCGACCCCGCCTCCTCGACCTACAGCTACGTGGTCTATGAAGCCGATGGCGGGCAGTGTGCAATCGTCGATCCGGTACTCGATTACGACGGCGCCGCCGGACGCACCTGCACCACGCAGGCCGACAAAATCATCACCTTCGTCCGAGAACACCACTTGCAGGTGCAATGGCTGCTGGAAACCCACGCCCACGCCGACCACCTGTCCGCCGCGCCGTACCTGCGCCGCGAGCTGGGCGGCAAAATTGCGATCGGCCAGTCCATCAGCAAGGTGCAGAACGTATTCAAGGCGCTATTCAATCTGGAACCGGAATTCTGCGTCGACGGCTCGCAGTTCGATCACCTGTTCGCGCCGAACGAGTCGTTCATGATCGGTAACCTCAAGGCCACCGCCCTGCACGTCCCCGGCCACACTCCGGCAGACATGGCCTACCTGATCGACGGCGAACAGATTCTGGTCGGCGACACGCTGTTCATGCCCGATGTCGGCACCGCCCGCTGCGACTTCCCCGGCGGCAACGCGCACCAACTGTTCAACTCGATTCACAAACTGCTGGCCTTCCCCGCCAGTGTCAAACTCTACGTCTGCCACGATTACCCGCCCGAAGGCCGCGCCGCGCAGTGCCAGACCACCGTTGGCGAACAGCGCAAGAGCAATATTCATGTGCATGACGGGATTGATGAAGCGGCGTTTGTCGAAATGCGCACAAAGCGTGACGCCGGGTTGGGCATGCCAACGCTGCTGTTGCCGGCGATTCAGGTGAATGTGCGGGCGGGGAACATGCCGCCGGCCGAGGACAATGGTGTGGTTTATTTGAAAGTGCCGATCAACAAGCTCTAGAAGCAAAAGATCGCAGCCTTCGGCAGCTCCTACAGGAACACGGTTTATGCGTGCTCTGCGTAGGAGCTGCCGAAGGCTGCGATCTTTTGATCTTCAAGTCCCGAGGGTCAAACCATTCGCCGGCAACGGCAACGCCGTCTTATACCGCACCTGCTTCAAGGCAAAACTCGAGCGGATATTCGCCACCCCCGGCACCTTGGTCAGAAAGTCCATCATGAACCGCTCCAGCGCCTGAATCGTCGGCACCAGCACCCGGATCAGATAGTCCGGGTCGCCGGCCATCAGGTAGCACTCCATCACTTCGGGGCGATCGGAAATCGCCTCTTCGAAATGCTGCAACGCCTCCTCGACCTGTTTCTCCAGGCTGACGTGAATGAACACGTTCACATGCAGGCCCAGCAGATCGGCATCGAGCAGCGTCACTTGCTCGCGAATCAGGCCTAATTCTTCCATGGCCTTGACCCGGTTGAAACACGGCGTCGGCGACAGATTCACCGAGCGCGCGAGGTCGGCGTTGGTGATGCGCGCATTCTCCTGAAGGCTGTTGAGAATGCCAATGTCGGTACGGTCCAGTTTGCGCATGAGACAAAACCACCTGTTTTTTATGTTTATGCAGAATTTCTATCTGCAAATCGTCTCCAGCGCAACGAAACAGAGAGAAATATTCTTCTGGCCCGGGCCTATGATTGTTGTAGGACAAGATTTCTTTCACCCAAGAATGATTGCCAGCTCACTACAAGAAATTCACAAGATCGAGCGTAGAAGCCATGACCCAAGCGTATGAACCGCTGCGTCTGCACGTCCCTGAACCCTCGGGCCGCCCAGGCTGCAAAACCGACTTCTCCTACCTGCATCTGACCGATGCCGGCACGGTGCGCAAACCTTCCATTGACGTCGAACCCGCCGACACCGCCGACCTGGCGCGCGGGCTGATTCGTGTGCTCGATGATCAGGGCAACGCCCTCGGCCCCTGGGCTGAAAATGTGCCGGTCGAGATCCTGCGCAAGGGCATGCGCGCCATGCTCAAGACGCGGATCTACGACAACCGCATGGTGGTCGCCCAGCGCCAGAAAAAAATGTCGTTCTACATGCAGAGCCTTGGCGAAGAAGCCATCGGCAGCGCCCAGGCCCTGGCCTTGAACATCGACGACATGTGCTTCCCGACCTACCGCCAGCAAAGCATCCTGATGGCCCGCGAAGTGCCGCTGGTCGACCTGATCTGCCAGTTGCTGTCCAACGAGCGCGATCCGCTCAAGGGCCGGCAGTTGCCGATCATGTACTCGGTCAAGGACGCCGGTTTCTTCACCATCTCCGGCAACCTCGCCACCCAGTTCATTCAAGCCGTCGGCTGGGGCATGGCCTCGGCGATCAAGGGCGACATGAAAATCGCCTCGGCCTGGATCGGTGACGGCGCCACCGCCGAATCGGACTTCCACACCGCCCTCACCTTCGCTCACGTTTACCGCGCGCCGGTGATCCTCAACGTGGTCAACAACCAGTGGGCGATCTCGACCTTCCAGGCCATCGCCGGCGGTGAAGCCACCACTTTCGCCGGACGCGGAGTCGGTTGCGGCATCGCCTCGCTGCGCGTCGACGGCAACGACTTCTATGCGGTCTACGCCGCTTCCGCCTGGGCTGCCGAACGCGCCCGGCGCAACCTCGGCCCGACCATGATCGAATGGGTCACCTACCGCGCCGGCCCGCACTCGACCTCCGACGATCCGTCCAAATACCGTCCTGCCGACGACTGGAGCCACTTCCCGCTGGGCGATCCGATTGCCCGCCTCAAGCAGCACCTGATCAAGGTCGGCCACTGGTCGGAAGAAGAGCACGCCGCGGTCAGCGCCGAGCTGGAAGCCGAAGTGATTGCCGCGCAGAAACAGGCCGAACAGTACGGCACCCTCGCTGGCGGGCAGATTCCAAGCGCCGCAACCATGTTCGAAGACGTCTACAAAGAGATGCCGGAGCACTTGAAGCGCCAGCGTCAGCAGTTGGGGATCTGACATGAACGATCACAACAACAATATTCAGTTGGAAACCGCCATGACCACGACCACCATGACCATGATCCAGGCCCTGCGCTCGGCCATGGATGTGATGCTTGAGCGTGACGACAATGTGGTGGTGTTCGGTCAGGACGTCGGCTACTTCGGCGGCGTGTTCCGGTGCACCGAAGGCCTGCAGACCAAGTACGGCACCTCGCGGGTATTCGACGCGCCGATCTCCGAAAGCGGCATCGTCGGCGTGGCGGTGGGCATGGGTGCATACGGTCTGCGTCCGGTCGCCGAGATTCAGTTCGCCGACTACGTCTACCCCGCTTCCGACCAGATCATTTCCGAAGCCGCACGCCTGCGTTATCGCTCGGCCGGCGAGTTCACTGCGCCGATGACCCTGCGCATGCCCTGCGGCGGCGGGATCTACGGCGGCCAGACCCACAGCCAAAGCATCGAGGCAATGTTCACTCAGGTCTGCGGCCTGCGCACCGTGATGCCCTCCAACCCGTATGACGCCAAAGGCCTGCTGATCGCCTCCATCGAAAACGATGACCCGGTGATCTTCCTTGAGCCGAAACGCCTGTACAACGGCCCGTTCGACGGCCACCACGACCGTCCGGTAACCCCGTGGTCGAAACACCCGCAAGCCCAGGTGCCGGACGGTTACTACACCGTGCCGCTGGACGTCGCCGCGATCACTCGTCCGGGCAAGGACGTGACCGTATTGACCTACGGCACCACCGTGTACGTGTCGCAAGTTGCCGCTGAAGAAAGTGGCGTTGACGCCGAAGTCATCGACCTGCGTAGCCTGTGGCCGCTGGATCTGGAGACCATCGTCAAGTCGGTGAAGAAAACCGGCCGCTGCGTGGTGGTGCACGAAGCCACCCGTACCTGCGGTTTCGGCGCCGAGCTGGTGTCGCTGGTGCAAGAGCACTGCTTCCATCACCTGGAAGCGCCGATCGAACGCGTTACCGGTTGGGACACCCCCTACCCGCACGCGCAAGAGTGGGCGTATTTCCCAGGGCCGTCCCGAGTGGGCGCGGCGTTGAAACGGGTCATGGAGGTCTGAATGGGCACGCACGTTATCAAGATGCCGGACATCGGCGAAGGCATCGCAGAAGTCGAACTGTCGCAGTGGCACGTCAAGGTTGGCGATCTGGTGGTTGAAGACCAGGTGTTGGCGGACGTGATGACCGACAAGGCAATGGTCGATATTCCATCGCCGGTGCACGGAAAGGTCATTGCGCTCGGCGGTCAGCCGGGTGAAGTGATGGCGGTCGGCAGTGTGCTGATCAGCATTGAAGTTGAAGGCGCCGGGAATCTGAAAGAGTCCGCCGCGCCAGCACCGGTTGCTGCGCAAGAGCCGCCTGCTGCTCCGAAAGTTGAAACAGTTGCCGAGAGCAAACCTGCCGCTGCTGCTGGGCCGCGCCCGGCACCGGTTTGCCAGGGCCCGATGGTTGCCCGCGAGGCCGATGAACGTCCGCTGGCCTCGCCGGCCGTGCGCAAACATGCGCTGGATCTGGGCATTCAGCTGCGTCTGGTACGCGGCACTGGCCCGGCCGGTCGTGTGCTGCACGAAGACCTCGACGCTTATTTGGCCCAGGGTCAATCAAACGCTTCGGCACCGGCAACCGCCGCGTACGCCCAGCGTCACGATGAAGAACAGATTCAAGTGATCGGCATGCGCCGCAAGATCGCCCAGCGCATGCAGGACGCCACTCGGCGTGCCGCGCACTTCAGCTACGTCGAAGAAATCGACGTCACCGCCATTGAAGAACTGCGCTCGCATCTGAATGAAAAACACGGCGCCAGCCGGGGCAAGTTGACCTTGCTGCCGTTCCTGGTCCGCGCACTGGTCGTCGCCCTGCGTGACTTCCCGCAGATGAACGCCCGTTACGACGACGAAGCCCAGGTCATCACCCGCCTCGGCGCAGTGCATGTCGGTGTCGCCACGCAAAGCGATGTCGGCCTGATGGTGCCGGTGGTGCGTCACGCCGAAGCGCGCAGCCTGTGGGACAGCGCCGCCGAGATCTCGCGTCTGGCCAACGCCGCGCGCAATGGCAAGGCCAGCCGCGATGAATTGTCTGGTTCGACCATCACCCTGACCAGCCTCGGTGCGCTGGGCGGCATCGTCAGCACCCCGGTGCTGAACCTGCCGGAAGTGGCCATCGTCGGCGTGAACAAAATCGTCGAACGGCCGATGGTCATCAAGGGCCAGGTGGTGATCCGCAAGATGATGAACCTCTCCAGCTCCTTCGATCACCGCGTGGTCGACGGCATGGACGCGGCGCTCTTCATCCAGGCCATTCGTGGTCTGCTCGAACAACCCGCGACCCTGTTTGTGGAGTGACGCCATGCAAACCTTGAACACCACGCTGCTGATTATCGGCGGCGGCCCCGGCGGCTACGTCACGGCGATTCGCGCCGGGCAACTGGGCATTTCGACGATTCTGGTCGAAGGCCAATCGCTGGGTGGCACTTGCCTGAACATCGGCTGCATTCCGTCCAAAGCGTTGATTCACGTGGCCGAGCAGTTTCACCAGACACAACATCACAGTCAGCATTCTGCGCTGGGTATCAGCGTCTCGGCACCAACCCTCGACATCAGCAAGAGCGTCGAGTGGAAGGACGGCATCGTTGATCGCCTGACCACCGGCGTCGCCGCACTGCTGAAAAAGAACAAGGTCCAGGTCATCCATGGCTGGGCCAAAGTCATCGACGGCAAAACCGTGGAAGTCGGCGATACGCGGATTCAGTGCGAGCATCTGGTGCTGGCCACCGGTTCGACCAGCGTCAACCTGCCGATCCTGCCAATTGGCGGGCCGATCATCTCCTCCACCGAAGCGCTGGCACCGAAGTCCGTGCCCAAGCGCCTGGTGGTGGTGGGCGGCGGTTACATCGGTCTGGAGCTGGGCATCGCTTACCGCAAGCTCGGCGCCGAAGTCAGCGTGGTCGAGGCGCAGGATCGTATCCTGCCGGCCTACGACGCCGAGCTGACCCAACCGGTCCACGAAGCACTGAAGCAACTGGGCGTGAAGCTCTATCTCAAGCACAGCGTGCTGGGTTTCGACGGCACCTTGCAGGTGCGTGACCCGAACGGCGACACCCTCAATCTGGAAACCGATCAGGTGCTGGTGGCGGTCGGTCGCAAGCCAAATACTCAAGGCTGGAACCTCGAAGCGCTGAACCTGGACATGAACGGCTCGGCGATCAAGATCGACAGCCGCTGCCAGACCAGCATGCGCAACGTCTACGCCATCGGCGACCTCAGCGGCGAGCCGATGCTCGCCCATCGCGCCATGGCTCAGGGCGAAATGGTTGCCGAGCTGATCAGCGGCAAATCCCGCGAATTCAACCCGACCGCCATCGCCGCCGTGTGCTTTACCGACCCGGAACTGGTGGTGGTTGGCCAGACCCCGGACGAAGCCAAGGCTGCCGGGCTGGACTGCATCGTTTCCAGCTTCCCGTTCGCTGCCAATGGCCGGGCGAT
This sequence comes from Pseudomonas sp. lyk4-TYG-107, assembly GCF_030209055.1. Lineage (NCBI taxonomy): Bacteria > Pseudomonadati > Pseudomonadota > Gammaproteobacteria > Pseudomonadales > Pseudomonadaceae > Pseudomonas > Pseudomonas sp. lyk4-TYG-107. The sequence goes on along the minus strand of NZ_JARVST010000024.1, from coordinate 29,313 downwards.
GACCCTGGAATCAAAAAGCGGCTTCGTGCGGGTGGTCGCGCGGCGCGACAATCATCTGATTGTCGGCTGGCAGGCGGTCGGGGTTGGCGTGTCGGAGTTGTCGACCGCGTTCGCGCAAAGCCTGGAAATGGGTGCGCGCCTCGAAGACATCGGCGGCACCATTCATGCGCATCCGACCCTGGGTGAAGCGGTGCAGGAAGCGGCGTTGCGTGCTTTGGGGCATGCGTTGCACCTGTGATGGTGGGTGGCTGTAATGGCCCCTTCGCGAGCAGGCTCGCTCCCACAATGGGAATGCATTTCAAATGTGGGAGCGAGCCTGCTCGCGAATTCTCAGGCGCAACCGGAATTATCTGTCTGTCATCCGATAGTCCGGGCTGCGAAACCGCTCAAGAATGAAGTATTGTTGTGCCCATCCAAAAAAACGTCAGAAGCCTTGAACCGTTTCGACGGTTGTTCAGTGATAGAGGGTGTCATGGGTAACGAAAGCATCAATTGGGACAAGCTGGGTTTTGACTACATCAAGACCGACAAACGCTATCTGTCGTACTTTCGCAATGGCGAATGGGACAAAGGCACCCTGACCGAAGACAACGTGCTGCACATCAGCGAAGGCTCGACTGCCCTTCACTATGGCCAGCAGTGCTTCGAAGGCCTGAAGGCTTATCGTTGCAAGGACGGCTCGATCAACCTGTTCCGTCCCGACCAGAACGCCGCGCGCATGCAGCGCAGCTGCGCCCGCCTGCTGATGCCGCACGTGTCGACCGAGCAGTTCATCGAAGCGTGCAAGGAAGTGGTTCGCGCCAACGAGCGCTTCATTCCGCCGTACGGCACCGGCGGCGCGTTGTACCTGCGTCCATTCGTGATCGGCGTGGGTGACAACATTGGCGTGCGTACCGCGCCGGAGTTCATCTTCTCGGTATTCGCGATCCCGGTCGGCGCCTACTTCAAGGGCGGCCTGACCCCACACAACTTCCAGATCTCCAGCTTCGACCGCGCCGCCCCACAAGGCACTGGTGCGGCCAAGGTCGGAGGCAACTATGCCGCCAGCCTGATGCCGGGCTCCCAGGCCAAGAAAGCGCACTTCGCTGACGCCATCTACCTGGATCCGCTGACCCACAAGAAGATCGAGGAAGTCGGTTCGGCCAACTTCTTCGGGATCACCCACGACAACAAGTTCATCACCCCGAACTCGCCATCCGTGCTGCCAGGCATCACCCGTCTGTCGCTGATCGAACTGGCGAAAACCCGTCTGGGTCTGGAAGTGATTGAAGGCGACGTGCTGATCGACAAACTGTCGGACTTCAAGGAAGCCGGCGCCTGCGGTACCGCGGCGGTGATCACCCCGATCGGCGGGATCAGTTACAACGACCACCTGCACGTGTTCCACAGCGAAACCGAAGTCGGCCCGGTCACCCAGAAGCTCTACAAAGAGCTGACTGGCGTACAGACCGGCGACATCGAAGCGCCAGCGGGCTGGATCGTCAAGGTTTGATCTGACGGCTGCTGATGCACAAAAGCCCCCATCGAGTGATCGATGGGGGCTTTTTCATGGACGCTGTTGCTGTAGCCAGTCAATGAACACTTCGGTGTGCGCCGACGCTTGCGGGGCAACACCGTAGTAATAGCGTGGCAGCGGCATGCGCAGTTCGGGCAAAGGGCAGATCAGGCGACCACTCGACAAATGCGTGCCGAGCAAAGTGGTTGGACACAGCGCGATGCCCTCGCCCGCCACGGCCGCTTCCAGCACCCGGTGCATGTAATCAAACTGACGGATCACCTGAGTGCTGCTCTGACTCTGGCCAAAATGCCTCGCCCAGTGGTGCCAGTCTTCACGCCGCGCCCTGACGGTCAGCAAGGTATGCGCACTGAGGCCGGCGAGATTTGTCAGCGGCAGTCGCTCAATCAATGCCGGCGCCGCGACCATGACCAATTCATCCTCGAACAACGCGTGCGCCTCCAGCGTCGGCGCCCAATCGTCACGGCCCCGGCGGATGACAATGTCGAAATCATCGCGGGCCGGATCCGGCGACTGGGTCTGCGTGACGACCTGGGTGTCGATGTGCGGATGCTGCACCGAAAAGTCCGCCAAACGAGGCGTCAGCCATAACAGGGCGAAGGACGGCCGGACATTGATCGTGATCGTCGGTCGCGCTGCCTGTCGCCTCAACTCGGCAGCGGCGTCGGCAATCTGCGCCAGACCGGCGCTGACTTGCTGATAAAAAAGCTCACCCGCCGGCGTCAGCAGCGACTGCCTGATGCGCCGTTCAAACAACAAAACGCCCAGATGTTCTTCAAGCAATTTGACGTGGCGGCTGACCGCACTATGGCTGACATGCAGCTCGTCGGCCGCCAGGCTGAAACTCTGATGACGAGCAGCCACAGCGAAGGCGCGAACCGCATTGAGCGGGGGAAGTGAATTTTTCATGGGTCTAATTTAGTCACATATGCACTGCATTTAAAGCGTTTGTCAGCGCGTTGCCGCCACGCCAATCTGCCCGCACGCAGATACGCGATTCGACGGAGCAACATCATGCACAGCTACGGACTCTTTGTATTGTTCGCCGCCCTGACCATTTTGAGCCCCGGCCCGGGCGTGGTGCTGACCCTGTCCAACGCCGTGCGCCTGGGCTGGACCGGCGCAGTACCCGGCATTCTGGGCATCGCCTCGGGCGCTTTCGTGGTGGCTGCCCTCAGCGCCACCAGCGTCGGCTTGATCCTCAGCGCCTCGGCCGAGGCGTTTACCGTGCTGAAATACGCCGGAGCTGCATACCTGTTGTACTTGGGCTTCAAGAGCTGGCGTTCAGATCGTTTCCGTAGCCTGCAGCAGGTTCGCCCTTCTCGTCCGGGCTACCGTTTTCTCGAAGCCGCGTCCCTGCAGTTTCTCAATCCGAAAGCGATCTTCTTCTTTCTGGCCGTATTCCCGCAGTTCATCGACACTGAACAGCTTTTTTACCCGCAGTTCTTCAAACTGGTGGCCTCTTACGCGGTGCTGGTAATTCTGGTGCACGGCAGCTACGCCCTGCTCGCCAATGCGGCCAAAGGCTGGCTGTCGAGCCCGAAAGGATCCTGGCTGGCGGCGAAAGTCTCGGGGGTGACCTTTGCCGGTTTTGGTCTGCTGATGGCGTCGGCAACCCGCTGATCGACCTGCTCAGGCTCATCCTGTTTCAAGGCAATTCGCTTGCCGGCTCGCGCGGCAATCCCGCTGGCCTGTCCGTTCTGCTGCTTGCCCGTGCGCGCCTGGGTAATCAGCCCGGGAATCAACTCCCCTTCCGGCAGATTCTTCCAGAACCGTACCGGCAAGTGCCCTTGCATGACCTTCTCGTTCAATCGCGCCGGGTTGAAGATGTGGCTGTAGTACGTCAGCCATAATTCGCCGTGTGGGTCATCGACGTTCTGCGCCAGTTGCTGCCATTCCACCGGGCACTGGCGCTGATGAATCAACTGTTCGCCATCGTAATAAACCCCGTCACGCGGCGTGGCGATCAACCAGCGATGCCGGCCCATGCGCCTGACGAAATGTTCGCTGGCGCTGCGCAGGATGTCGTGGGCCGGTTCGTGCCACGCGACGTATTGCGGGCCTGGCTGACCTTGCGGGCGCTCGATGAAACGCACGAACGCATGCAAATGGTGGGCTTCGCGCTGCACCTGCTTGATCCGCCGCTGCAACTCGCTGCCGAGCTTGTCGCCGGCCATCATCGCCGTGCGATCGCCATGGCTGACTCGCCACAGCACTTCATACAACAGACTCCAGCGCTGGTCGCCCCGGTAGCGCGCGGCTTGCTCCAGGGTGTCGAGCAGTGCACGGGGGATGCGTGCCTGAAACGGCCCCTGCCCTTCGGGTACCGAGACGTCACTGGCAAACAGATCGCTCACCCCTTCCGACGCCCAGCTCACCAGACTCGGGTCGACTTCATGGCTGAGCAGCCAGCGTGCCTGCTGGCGCCAGGTGTCGAACAGGTCGTCGCAATCGAGATTGATCATCCCCACAACCCCATCTGCTGCGGCTGCGGCCGGTCGCGCAGTTGCTGATAGAGCATGTGGCTGGTGACTTCGGCCTGTTGCGGGTGGTAGTCGCTGGTGATGATGAACGGCTTGGCCTTGGCCAGCACACAACGCATGCGCGCCACATCTTCGTAGCGGATGCGCCGTTGCTGGCGCAATTGCACCAGACGTTCGGTGGTACGCAGACCGATGCCGGGGATTCGTGCGATCAGCGACGGCTCGGCGCGATTCAGGTCCAGCGGAAACACCTCGCGATTCTGCAGCGCCCAAGCCAGTTTCGGGTCGATGTCCAGCGCTAGATTACCCGGGCCCTTGAGCAGCTCATCGGCGCTGTAGCCGTAACTGCGCAAGAGGAAATCGGCCTGATACAACCGGTGTTCGCGCATCAGCGGTGGCGCGGCCAGTGGCACGCTTTTCGGGCTGTCGGGAATCGGGCTGAAGGCCGAATAGTAGACGCGCCGCAAGCGGTAGTTGCCATACAGCGACTGAGCGCTGTGCAGGATCGTGCTGTCGTCGGTGTCATCGGCGCCGACAATCATTTGCGTGCTCTGCCCGGCGGGAGCGAATTTTGCCGAACGCGGTTCGTTGAGCACCGTTTGTACGCCGGTGTAAATGGTGTTCATTGCCTGCTTGATCGAACCAATCTGCTTCTCCGGCGCCAGGGTTTGCAGGCTGGCGTCGGTGGGCAGTTCGATATTGACGCTGAGGCGATCGGCGTAGCGCCCGGCCTCCTCGATCAATGCCGGATCGGCCTCGGGAATGGTCTTGAGGTGAATGTAGCCGCGAAACTCGTGCTCTTCGCGCAACAGCTTTGCCACGCGTACCAGTTGCTCCATGGTGTAATCCGCCGAGCGGATGATCCCGGAGCTTAGAAACAGCCCGCTGACGCAGTTGCGCCGGTAGAAATCCAGAGTCAGCGTGACCACTTCCTCGGGGGTGAAACGTGCACGCGGCACATCGCTGGAGCGGCGGTTGACGCAGTACTGGCAGTCGTAGAGACAGAAATTGGTCAGGAGGATTTTCAGCAGCGACACGCAACGGCCGTCCGGCGTGTAGCTATGGCAGATACCCATGCCATCGGTCGAGCCCAACCCGCTCTTGGCCTCGGAGCTGCGCTTGGGCGCACCGCTGCTGGCGCAGGAGGCGTCGTACTTGGCGGCGTCGGCGAGAATGCTGAGCTTGTCGATGATTTGCATGGCGCGGGCTCTTTACTGTGTGGATATACAGTATAGGTCCGAGCACGGGGTTACAAGGTGGTAGAAGCGCACCTCGTCGGGCAGAAGCTCAAGATCAAAGGATTGCAGCCTTCGCCGGCTCCTACAGAGATTGGGCAGGGTCGAGAATTAGCGGGTGTACGCGATTACTGTAGGAGCTGCCGCAGGCTGCGATCTTTTGATCTTCGCGTCTAAAGGCAACTCAAGACCAAACCGCTTACCCATTTCCTTTCGCCCCGCCACGGTGAGCGCCAACGCCCGACTATCAAGATCCTGCGTCACCCACTTGCGTTTCAACGCCATCTGCAACAACGCCGCGCCCAGCGAACCGCCCAGATGCGGCCGGCGCATGCTCCAGTCCAGGCACGGGCAGGCAAACTTGCGGCGCAAGGTACTCAAGTCCTGCACCTCAATCCCCAAGCTCGCAAACAACGCGTCGCCGGTGCCGCTCAAGCGATAAGCGCGCTCATCGGTTTCCACCAGCCACCCCGCCTCGAGCAAACGGTCGTGGAGCAACACCGCCAGCGTCCCGGCCATGTGGTCGTAGCAGGTGCGGGCGAATTGCAGGCGATCCGGGGTGTGCGGCTTGAAGCTCGGTGCGGCGTTCTGGCCGATCACCATCAACGCTTCCAGCGCCTGAGCCACGCGCTGATCGGCGAGGCTGTAATAACGATGGCGGCCCTGCACATGCAGGCGCACCAGTGCCAGATCCTTGAGCTTGGCCAAATGTGCACTGGCGGTGGAGGCGCTGACTTCCGCCACGGCCGCTAATTCAGTGCTGGTGCGGGCGTGGCCGTCCATCAGCGAGCAGAGAATTTTCGTGCGTGCCGGTTCGGCGATGGCGGCCGCCACCTGCGAAACGCCGATGTCTTGATGTTCTGCGTGCATATTTCGCTCCCCGACGAATCGTCGCCGCTGCGAACTGAAGATACTCGCATCACTTTCCCGACCACAAGGCTGTGCACCATGGACCCGATCATCGCTGCGACGCATGCCGATCCCTACCCCTACTACGCCAAACTGCGCGCCGAGGGCGGACTGACCTTTGATCATGGATTGAAGCTGTGGGTCGCCAGCAGCGCCCGAGCGGTGCGTGGGGTGCTGACGCATGCCGATTGTCGGGTACGACCGCTGCAGGAACCGGTGCCCAAGGCGATTGCCTCGGGGCTGGCCGGCAAGGTGTTCGGGCAGTTGATGCGGATGAACGATGGCGAACATCAGCGCTGTCCGAGTGCGGCAATCGAGCCGTCACTGCAGTTGATAGATGAGGAGCAAGTACGCGCACTGGTGGCCGCGCGTCTGATTACAGCGGACGCCGACGGCTTATATAAGGCGATGTTTCGCGGCCCGGTGTGCGTGGTCGCGGCGCTGCTCGGCTTCACCCCGGCGCAAGGCCGGGCGATCAGTGAACTGACCGCGGATTTCGTCGCCTGCCTGTCGCCGCTGAGCAATGACCTGCAACTGGCGGCGGCGCATGCGGCGGCGGAGCAATTGCACGGCTATTTCATCGAGTTGCTGGCCGAAGCCGATAGCGAGTTGCTCAAGGCTATCGAGCAGCGATTTACAGGAGACGAAGAAACCCTGATCGCCAACCTGATCGGTCTCTGTTCGCAGACGTTCGAGGCCAGTGCGGGACTGATCGGCAATGCACTGATTGCGCTGCGACGTCAGCCCGAATTGCGCCATGCCTCAGTGGACGCACTGCTGGCCGAGGTTCAGCGATTTGATCCATCGGTACAGAACACTCGGCGCTTTGTCGCACAGACTTGCGAGATCGATGGCGTGCGGCTCGAGGCTGGCGAGGTGATTCTGGTGCTGCTGGCCTCGGCCAACCGCGATCCTTCGTTAAATGCAGAGCCCGAGCGGTTTCTGCTGGATCGTCCTGACCGGCGCAGTTTCAGCTTTGGCAGCGGCCGGCATCAGTGTCCGGGGCAGACGCTGGCGTTGAACATTGCCGCTGCGACTGTCAGAGAAACCCTTGATCAGGGTATGAATCTGCAACAACTGACGTGGCATTACCGCCCATCGCTCAATGGGCGGATTCCACTGTTCAGCGCGGCACAGCCTTAGTCGCTGTGGCTCAGCGCTTGGGGTTGAGGCTCATGATGCGCGTGCCCTGCTCTAATCCCCTGTAGGAGCAAACTGGCGATGTCGATACCGAATATCAGATAAAGAAAATCAAGCTTGATTTATATCGGTTTCGATATAGCCTGCTGATAGGTGACCTCTGCCACTCTTTGCAACACACCGCCGCAACGCATTTTCGTCGGAGCCATTACGCTTATCCTTTCAACAAAGGAGAAGTCGATGCCAAGACACAAGGATGTGGTGTTTGTCGCAAGTGCACTCAAGGATCTGAGAGCTTTTCCTTTGGATGCTCGCAGAGCTGCGGGATTTCAATTGGATCTGTTGCAACAGGGCGACGAGCCTTTTGATTGGCGCCCCATGAAAACCGTAGGACGGGGTGTCAATGAAATCAGAATCACCGAAGACTCAGGAGCGTTTCGAGTGTTTTATGTGGTCAATCGGCCTGACGCGATTTATGTGCTGCACGCCATGCAAAAGACCACTCGCAAAACTGAAACGCGAGATATAGAACTGGCACGCGCCAGATACCAGGAAATAGGTTAAGCCATGAAGGATCATCAACACCCTTCCCAGCATTTCTCAAGCATCTGGGACGCGCTGGAAGACACGCCGCAGGACGCGGCCAACATGCGCCTGCGGGCCAAACTCATGCGCACGCTTTGCGAGACGGTTCGTGCCTGGGAGCTTCCTCAGAAGGAAGCCGCCAAGCGCTTGGGGATTACTCAGCCACGCCTCAATGACGTACTCAACGGTAAAATCGACAAATTTTCTCTGGATGCGCTGGTCAATCTGTCGGCCGCAGCGAAACTGGAAGTAGACATCTGTTTCCCCCAGGCCGCACCGCTGCACTGGGCTTGAAGGCAGCTCGGATTCTTAGGCCAAGAGGCGATGTCGTTACTGCATCCGCCTCAATCCTCCCGCGTCAAAACCTCCAACAATTCAATCTCAAACACCAGATTCGAATTCGGCGGAATCTTGCCCATCGTCCGCTCGCCGTACCCCAAATGCGCCGGCACCAGCAGTCTGCGCTTGCCGCCCACTTGCATGCCCATCAGCCCCTGATCCCAACCCTTGATCACCCGGCCCGTGCCAATCACGCACTGGAAAGGTTTGCCACGGCTGTGAGAAGAATCGAACTCGCTGCCGTCTTCCAGCCAGCCGGTGTAATGGGTGGTAATCAGCGCGCCTTTGACGGCAGCCTTGCCCTCGCCCACCTGAAGATCGATTATCTGCAGTTCATCAGTCATGACATTCACTCAATTGCTTTACTGGCGGCCGTTTTCCCAGAAATGGCAGTGATTGGCAAGCCGATTGCGCAGAGCAACGCTATTACTCCGCGGATTGTGGACCTTGCGATGCAGGAGGTCAGACACAGCAGGATTTCGAGGTGGGAAGCCCTGCACGAGTGCATGCGCAGGGCCTTTGAGTCCGGGGATTAACGTTCGACAGGCTGCATCTCGACAATGGTGCCGTTGGTAATCATGACCATCACGTACTTGTCATTGATCTGCACCCACTGCGCCTGATCGACCGGCGCTTTCAAGCCTTTCTGTTTCCAGTTTTTCAACGCTTTGTCGCTGCGCTGATAAATGTCTGGAGCCCGGTCGTTGACCTTCAATTCGCGGTCGCTGGTCGGCGACTGGACCGTGGGTTCGCTTGAGGTTTGCGCCGCTTGAACAAGTGGGCTGATCCCGGCAATGCCGGCGACCAGGGCCAGGCTGGCGATTAGGGTTTTGCTGTTCATCGGTGAACCTCCTTCAGATGTGTGATACCTGAACTCCGACTGCGGAGGACTGGAATCATTCCTTGTTTTTTTGCCTGAGCTGGCTGGGGAATTGTCGTTGGCAGGCAGATCGTCATCGCTGGCAATTCAGCTCCCACAGGTTTGCTTGGTGTTGCAGGGACAGCGGGTACACCGCAAAAACTGTGGGAGCTGGCTTGCCAGCGATGACATCGGTACATGCAGCATCTTCATTACCTGAACCACCGCTTTCGCGAGCAGGCTCGCTCCCACAGGAAGTGGTGTTTCAGAGGATTGATCCGCTTTGCACATCAATCCATGCCAACAATGCAATTAACATCCTGTTACAGCTGCGCGACCATCCGCCGCAATAACAACCGTGCGCCGCTTCCACGTCGCGCACGTCATAAAAGCGGTGGAGATTTTTCTATGACAGCCTCAATCCCACACGGCGGCTCGCGGGCCGGCGCCATTTTCCGGGTCACCTCGGGCAACTTCCTCGAACAGTTCGACTTCTTTCTGTTCGGCTTCTACGCCACGCAGATCGCGGCGGTGTTCTTCCCGGCGAGCAGTGAGTTCGCTTCCCTGATGATGACCTTTGCCGTATTCGGCGCAGGCTTTCTGATGCGTCCACTGGGCGCCATCGTGCTGGGTGCGTACATCGATGACGTCGGTCGGCGCAAAGGGTTGATCGTCACCCTGTCGATCATGGCCAGCGGCACGATCCTGATTGTGCTGGTGCCCGGATACGAGACCATCGGTCTGTTTGCGCCAGCGCTGGTGTTGATCGGACGGCTGTTGCAGGGCTTCTCCGCCGGTGCGGAACTGGGCGGTGTTTCGGTGTACTTGTCGGAAATCGCCACCCCTGGCCGCAAGGGCTTTTTCACCGCTTGGCAGTCCGCCAGTCAGCAAGTGGCGATCATCGTCGCGGCAGCCTTGGGCTATGCGCTGAACGCGTGGATGGCGCCGGATGTGGTTGCCGATTGGGGCTGGCGCATTCCGTTTTTCGTCGGTTGCATGATCGTGCCCTTCATCTTTTTCCTGCGCCGTAATCTGGCAGAAACCGAAGAGTTTGCCGCACGCAAACACCGCCCGAGCATGAAGGAAGTGTTTCGCACGCTTGGTCAGAACTGGGGCGTGGTGCTCGGCGGCATGTTGATGGTCGCGCTGACTACCACCGCGTTCTACCTGATCACCGTGTACGCGCCGACCTTCGGCAAGACTGTGCTGCACCTGAGCACTTCCGATGCGTTGCTGGTGACCTTGCTGGTTGGCATGTCGAACTTCTTCTGGCTGCCGATTGGCGGCATGTTGTCCGACCGTATCGGCCGGCGCCCGGTGCTGATCGCCATGGCGCTGCTGGCACTGGCCACCACCTATCCGGCGCTGTCGTACCTGGTGCAGGCGCCGAGCTTCAGTCATATGTTGCTGTCGCTGCTGTGGCTGTCGTTCATCTACGGCATGTACAACGGCGCAATGATTCCGGCGCTGACCGAGATCATGCCGGTTGAAGTGCGAGTAGCCGGTTTCTCCCTCGCCTACAGCCTGGCAACCGCGATTTTTGGCGGTTTCACCCCGGCGATGTCGACCTTCCTGATCCAGTACACCGGCGACAAAGCGGCGCCGGGTTACTGGATGAGCGTCGGCGCACTGTGTGCGTTGTGCGCCACGTTGTACCTCTATCGCCGCGCAGGCGGCCGTTTGCAACCGGTTGCCGCATAAGGAGCAATCACCTTGAAAAAACTGATCAATCTCAGCGCCATCGCCCTCTTCGCTTTCAGCGCCCTGGCCCATGCTGAACAGCTGAATGTGATGACGTCGGGCGGCTTCACCGCCGCCTACAAAATCCTCGGCCCGAAATTCGCGGCCGCCACCGGCAACACCCTCGACACCCAACTCGGCCCGTCGATGGGCAAGGCGCCGGAAGCCATCCCTAATCGCCTCGCTCGCGGTGAGCACGCCGACGTGGTGATCATGGTCGGCTACGCCCTCGATGACCTGATCAAACAGGGCAAGGTCGACCCGGCCTCGCGGGTCGAACTGGCGGATTCACGGATCGGTCTGGTGGTGCGTGAAGGCGCGCCGAAGCCGGACATCAGCAGCGTCGAAAGCCTGAAGAAAACCCTCCTCGACGCAAAATCGGTGGCCTACTCCGACAGCGCCAGCGGCGTGTACATCGAGAAGGAGTTGTTCAATAAACTCGGTGTCGAGGATCAACTGAAACCGAAAGCGAAGATGATCCCGAAAGTCCCGGTCGGCTCGGTGGTCGCCACCGGCGATTATCAACTGGGCTTCCAGCAAGTCAGCGAATTGCTGCCGGTGCCGGGGGTGACGTTTGTCGGGAAGATTCCGGAGTCGGTGCAGTCGGTGACGCGCTTCGCCGCCGGCATCCCGGTCGGCGCACAGCATCCAAAAGAGGCCAAGGCCCTGCTCGACTATCTTGCCGCGCCTGCCGCCCAGGCTGACGTGCAAGCCACCGGGCTGGATTCGGTCAAGCGCTAAGCGTTGGTGGCTGGACTTTCATTTCCACTACCAGCCGCTCCAGTTCCAATGCCGCCGGGGTCAACGTGCGACCCCGGCGCTTGAGGATGCCGACACTGCGCATCACTTGCGGATCGGTCAACGGCACCCGCGTCAGGATCGGATGATCCGGCCCGGGCATCGCCATCAGCGGCACCGCCGCCACCCCCAGCCCCGCCTCCACCAGACCAATCATCGTGGTCACATGCCGCGTCTCGCAGATGCTCGGGCGCTGCGGCACCACGCTGCTCAAGGCCTGATCGAGCAGAAAACGGTTGCCGGACGTCTTGTCCAGCGAGATGTAATCCTGCTGATAGAACTCGTCCCAGGTCACGCTGCTGCGTCCGGCCAAAGGGTGATCGCGCCGGCAAGCGACGACATAGCACTCCTGCACAAGCGGTTCGAAATCGACTTTGGCATCCTGCGTGCCCAGAAAACTCAACCCGAAATCCGCCTCGCCGTTGACCACTGCGCTCAACACGTCGTGGGCGCTGGAGTCGAGGACTTTGACCTTGATCCGCGGAAACTGCTGGTGATAGCGAGCGACCACCCGCGGCATGAAGTAGTACGCCGCCGAGGGTACGCAAGCCACGGTGACATGACCGAGTCGGGTCGATGCGACTTCACTGATGCCCAGCAGCGCCACGTCCAGATCATCCAGCAAACGCTCGACGCTGGGCATGAAGCCACGCCCGGCCTGGGTCAGGCTGACTTTGCGCGTGGTGCGCTCGAACAGCTTTACGCCGAGGGCGTCTTCAAGCTTCTCGATGCGTCGGCTCAGGGCCGGTTGTGACAGGCGCACGGTGTCGGCGGCCTTGCGGAAACTGCCCTGCTCGACCACGGCGCGAAAGGCTTGCAGGTCGTTGAGGTCGAAGTTGATGGCCATGGCGGACTCGAAAAGATTGATTCGTGAAGGCTATCAATGTAACCAAATGATGCAACTTATTACAGATTTGATGATATCGCCCTAGTGGGAGCGGGCTTGCTCGCGAATGCGTTGGTTCAGTCGCCATTAACATCGACTGAACCAACGCATTCGCGAGCAAGCCCGCTCCCACAGGGTTTTGTGGTGGATTGACGAGCGGCGCAGCCCTTATCCTTGTCACCCCCCGCCGTACCGCTGTCAGGAGTCAACCCATGCCCCATGAAGGCAACCTGTTACAAGCCGCTGTCGTGTTTCTCTTCGCAGCCGTGCTCACCGTACCACTGGCCAAGCGTCTGCAACTGGGCGCGGTGCTCGGTTATCTGTTGGCGGGGGTGATCATCGGCCCGTCGGTGCTCGGCCTGATTGGCAATCCGCAGAGCGTTGCGCATATTTCCGAACTGGGCGTGGTGTTGCTGTTGTTCATCATCGGCCTTGAGCTGTCACCCCGTCGCTTGTGGGTGATGCGCAAGTCGGTGTTCGGCGTAGGTCTGGCGCAGGTGCTGCTGACGGCGGCAGTGATCGGCGTGCTGGCGTTGTACGTGTTCGGTCAGCCGCTGAACAGTGCGATCGTGCTCGGTCTTGGCCTGGCGCTGTCGTCCACCGCATTCGGCCTGCAAAGCCTGGCCGAGCGCAAGGAACTGACCAGCCCCCACGGGCGACTGGCGTTTGCGATTCTGCTGTTTCAGGACATCGCCGCGATCCCGTTGATCGCGCTGGTGCCGATGCTCGCCGGCAGCGCCCACGCCAGCAGCAACGCGGAAAGCCTGAACCACGGTTTGCAAGTGCTCGGCGGGATCGCCGTGGTGGTAGTCGGTGGACGTTATCTGCTACGCCCGGTATTTCGCGTAGTGGCGAAAACCGGTCTGCCGGAGGTCTCCACCGCCACCGCATTGCTGGTGGTGATCGGTACGGCGTGGCTGATGGATCTGGTCGGCGTGTCGATGGCGCTCGGGGCTTTCCTCGCCGGCCTGCTGCTGGCGGACTCGGAGTATCGCCATGAACTGGAAGCGCAGATCGAGCCGTTCAAAGGCCTGCTGCTCGGGCTGTTTTTCATCAGCGTCGGCATGGGCGCCAACCTGAGTCTGCTGCTGAGTGCGCCGATCACTGTGCTGGGCCTGACGCTGCTGCTGATCGGCTTGAAGTTGCCGCTGCTGTTTGTGGTCGGGCGTCTGGCCGGTGGGCTGACCAAAATCAGTGCGATTCGCTTGGGTATCGTGCTCGCCGCCGGCGGTGAATTTGCCTTTGTGGTGTTCAAGATCGGGCGCGATCAGGGCCTGTTCGAACCGCGCCTGTATGACCTGCTGGTACTGACCATCACTCTGTCGATGGCCTTGACGCCGTTGCTGCTGTTGATCTGTGCACGATTGGTCAGCCCGAAAGTGCAGCCAGTGGAGGTGCCGGAGAAATTCCGCGAAATCGACACCGAGGCACCGCGCGTGGTGATTGCCGGCATGGGGCGAATGGGCCAGATCGTGGCGCGGATTCTGCGTGCGCAGAACATCAAGTTCGTGGCGCTGGACACCTCGGTGGAAACCATCGAACTGTCGCGCAGTTTTGGCGGCGTGCCGGTGTTCTACGGCGACCCGATGCGCCCGGAAATCCTCAATGCGGCGAAGGTTGGCGAGGCGGAGTATTTCGTGATTGCCACGGATGATCCGGAGACCAACATCAAGACCGCCGAGATCGTGCGCAAGCTGTATCCGCACATGAAGATCATCGCTCGCGCACGTAACCGTCAGCACGTGCACCGCCTGGTCGATGTGGGCGCCGAAGCGATTCGCGAGACCTATTACTCCAGCCTGGAAATGAGCCGCCGTACCCTGGTCGGCCTCGGTCTGACCCAGGCCCAGGCCGATGCGCGGATCAAGCGTTTCAAACACCATGACGAACAGGTGCTGGAAGCCCAGCACGCGGTCTACGACGACGCCGCCAAAGTCCTGCAGACCGCCCAGGAAGCCCGGGCGGAGCTGGCGCGGTTGTTCGAGTCTGATCAACTGGAAGAGGAAGCTCGCAAAGTCTGATCTCCTTGCACAGATCCAAGCTTCAGGCCTGCTGCACTGACGCCTTCGCGGGCAAGCCCGCTCCCACAGGTTTTGTGAACGACCGAAACCCTGTAGGAGCTGGCTTGCCAGCGAAGAGGCCTGCACATTCAACATCAAAGTCACTGGGATCAGGCCAGCTCTAACTCCCGCTCTTGCTTGACCGGCGCCACCTCAAACCGATCCGCCAGGAACGGTGTGATATCCAGCGGCAGCGCTTCCTGATTGACCAGTTTGTCCAGCAGCACGCCGGTGATCGCTGAGGTCAGAATACCGGTGCGGAAGTGTCCGCAGGCATTCAGGTAACCCTCCACCCCACGCATCGGCCCGAGGATCGGCAGCTCATCCGGCGAGCCCGGACGCAATCCGGCCCAGGTGCGCTTGAGGTTGACGTCCTTGAGTTCCGGCAGGCAGCGCACCGCGCCCTGCACCAGTCCGGCGATTTCCGGGTAGGTGGTGGTGACGTCGAAGCCTTTGTCTTCGGTGGTGCTGCCGATCAGGATTTCGCCGTTGTCCTTCTGCGCCACATAGCAGTCGCTGGTGGTCAGGCAGCCGTTGAGGATCTTCGGCATGCGTTCGGTCAGCAGAATCTGGCCCTTGACCGGTTTCACCGGGATACGAATCCCCGTCGCCCACTCACTCAAGTCCGCCGCCCAGGCACCAGCGGCGTTGATCAGGGTCTTGCAGTGGAACACGCCCTCCTCGGCCGTCTGCACGCCAGTCACACGGCTGCCGTGGTGCAACACACCGGTGACGTTGGTGTTGACGAAGATGTCGACGCCATTCTGCCGCGCGCCTTCCATGTAGGCATCGGCGAGACGGAACGGGCTGACCTGGTGATCGCAAAGAAACTCCAGCGCGCCACGGGCCTCATGGCTGACGCTCGGTTCCGCTTCACGCAGCGCCGCCTGATCGAGCCAGCGCACCTGATCGGCCAGATGCGGAATGCAACTGACGATGTGCTCGGCGTAGAGGCGGTCTTCGTCGTCATAGATGACGAACTTCAGCCCGGTCTTTTCAAACTTGAAATCCATCCCGTGCCGGTCTTTCAGCTCACGATGCAACGCCGGGTACAGCGCGTTGGACTGCAAGGCGAAATCGAAGAACGACTCCGGCAGGATGTGCGGCGTGCTGGCGTCCACCGCGACCGCCGCGCCCTGGGTTTCGCGCTTGCGGTTGGCCGACATCATGCGGAAGAAAATCACCCCGCAGCCCAGCCCCACCGACTCGCCGATGGCCCACAAGCCTCCGGCCGAAGCGCGGGTCGCGTTGCCCGGGCGCTTGGCGTCGATCACCGCCACCTTGAGGCCCTGGCGCTTGGACAATTGATAGGCGCAGGACGCCCCGATCACGCCGCCACCGGCAATGATCACGTCATAGAACTTACTCATGGGATGCGGCCTCCGTGCCGACGGACTGGAACGCGGAAAAAGGGATCGGATCAATCGGGAAGCGCGGACGCAGCCAGCCGACGTCCTTGCGCCCGGTGGCCTGACGCAGACGGTCGCTGCAGTAGCCGACACACATCCGCCCCTGACAATCGCCCATGCTGACGCGGGTGCGCATTTTCAGGCTGGCGATGTCTTGCACGCCCTGCTCCAGCGCCAGATCGATGTCCGCGCGGGTGGCGTGTTCGCAGCGGCAGATCACGGTGTCGGCGGCCGGCAAAGCGGTCTGGCCGACACCGCGTTCGGTGTAACGGTCGACGGCCGCACGGAAGCGCACGATGGATTTGAGTTTGCCCAGATAACGATCGCGGCGAACCCGCGCCAGCTCTTCTTCGATCACCCCGCGTTGCAGGAGGATCGAGGTCGCGGCGATCTTGCCGGCGAGCATCGCCGCTTCACCACCGCGAATCCCGCCCATGTCACCGGCCAGATGCACGTGCGGCTCGTTGCTTTGCTGCCAGTTGTTCGAATTGGCGCGCAGGTAACCGTCGTCGCTGAAACCGTGATCGAGGCCCATCTGCTGACTGAGCTGGGTGCGCGGAATGAAGCCGTAACCGACCGCCAGGGTCTGCGCTTCGAAGCGCTCGATGCGCGTCAGGTCCGGCTCCCAGGTGGCCGAGTAAGGTGCCACGGTGACGCTTTTCAGCTCGCCGTCGCCGTGGGCTTCGACCACGCCCCAGCCGTAGTTCATCGGGATGCCGTGGAGTTTCAGGTAAGCGAGCATGCTCAAACCGTCGAGGAACAGCTGCGGCTTGTTCAGCAACGCCAGGCTTTCGCGGGCGATCTTGCCGAAGGCGCAGGCTTCGTACACGCCCGCGACCTTGACGCCGGACGCGTGCAGCTGCGTTGCCACCAATGGCAGCAACGGCCCGGTACCGGCGATGACCACCGGCCCCTGCGGCTTGACCACGCCACTTTTGATTTGCAGTTGCAGGCCGCCGAGCATGATCACCCCCGGCAGGGTCCAGCCGGGAAACGGCACGCTGCGTTCGTGGCAGCCGGCGGCCAGCAGCAATTGCGGATATTCGATCTCGTGCAGCTGCTCGTCGCCGTCGAGCACCACCAGCGCACGGGTGCCTTCGGCGCCGACCACGCGATGATTGAGGCGCACGTCGATCAACCCGGACTGTTCCTGGAAATCACCGTGCAGTTTGCTCAGGGCTTCGGAATAGCGCGGCCCCAGATAATCCAGTTGCACGCCGTCGCGCAGCGGCCCGCGATAGACCACGCCACCAAGACGCGAGGCCTCTTCGAGCAAGGTGCAGCGCACCCCATGACGCGCCAGCTCGATGGCCGCCGCCATTCCCGCCGGACCACCGCCGACGATCACCGGTTGCAGGCTCATACGACCTCCTGCTCGTTGATGCGGTTGACCTGGGTTTCGATCTGCATGCCGTCGCGCACCACGGTCTGGCAGGCACGGCGCTTGTGGCGGCCGTTGATCTTCACCAGGCAGCACTGGCACACACCCATGCCGCAGTAGGCGCCGCTGATCTGGCCATGGTCGTTGCGTGCGACCTGGCGCACGCCAAGGGACTGGATAACGCTTAGGACGGTTTCGCCAATGGCCGCCGTCACCGGTTGACCATTGATGTGGACGGTCATATCCGCCTGGGTCAGGGGCTGGATATCGAAAGTGCGTTCTAGGCAGTGCATTACGAAGTTCATCCGTGAAAAGGTTCAGGGGGAAGGTATTGCGTCAGCTCCTTGCTGCTCTACACCGTACGGCCCGTTTAATTGTTCGATTACAGGCGGGCTCGCGGGTACTTCGTCAGCGC
The DNA here is from genome assembly GCF_030209055.1 of Pseudomonas sp. lyk4-TYG-107. Lineage (NCBI taxonomy): Bacteria > Pseudomonadati > Pseudomonadota > Gammaproteobacteria > Pseudomonadales > Pseudomonadaceae > Pseudomonas > Pseudomonas sp. lyk4-TYG-107. Next base: position 11,558 of record NZ_JARVST010000024.1, on the reverse strand, counting down.
AGCAAAGTGCGCGTGAAGCACTGTAGTTCAAACCTCAGCGAAGGCCTGGAACATTTACGTTAGGGGAAGTTACAAACGCGAATATTGATCCAGGCCAGTGAAAGCGGTCGGATTGTTCAACGATTCGGTTGAAGAAGACGAATGGTGCACGCCAGAAAGCAAAAAGCCGCTTTCACCGTGAAGTGAAAGCGGCCGAGGCATGGGCCTCAATGGAGCATTGGAATCAGTGTACGAACAGGGCGATCAGGATGATGATCGGGATTGGCACACCGAGGAAAAACAGTAATAGAGAGCGCATGGTGATTCTCCTTGTTAACGGACTGGAGGCAGAGTGGTCGTGGTGGCGTAGGTCTCGACTTCAACGTACTCGACCGCATCCCGGCGACGACCGCCGAAGGTGGCGGCGAGACTGGCGAAGAACGCACCGGCCAGCAACGCGATGAACATCCACAGCGAGGTCCAGGCAGCAACTTTCGCAGCGGTGTCGGCAGCCTGTTGGGCTTTGACTTTGGCGTCGGCGATGGCCTTCTGAGTGCGGGCATACACTTCATCGACACGCTTCTCGGCGTCGGCCTGACTCAGATTGGTTCGTTGTGCGACCAGTTGCGCGAGGTAGGTACGGTCTTCCGGACTGAGTTGGCCGTTGGCCAGGCTCTGGGCGAAGATCCGCGCTACGGCGCCATGGGCGGCATCATCACTGACCGATGCTGGACGGTCATCGCGGAACAGATTGTCGATGTAGTAACCGTACTGATTGCTGTCAGTGTTGGCCGCTGCGCTACCGGCAGCCTGAGTCGCGGCTGCCGCTGCGCCACCGGCGACACTGGCACCGGCCTGCACACCGCCACTGATCACACTGCTGACCGAGCCGACTACCAATACTGCGGTGACCAGCGTGGCCACACACCAGGCGAGGAAGCCATGGGCAGTATCACGAAAATACACTTCATCCCCGTGCATGTTGGCCCACTTCACCCGCAGGCGACCGGCGATGTAGCCACCCAGACCGGAGGCGATGATTTGCGTCGCCGCCAGCCAGACAATCGTCGAAATCCCCAGACCCTTGGCGCTGATGCCCTCCCCGGCCCAAGGTGAAACGGCAGAGAATCCCAAACCGAAGCCAAGCAGCACTAAAATCATCGACAGTGCTGCGGCCGCCGCTGCGCCCGCGAAAATCGCGCCCCAGGACACGCCTGACACGTTGCTCGACTCTCCTTCGAAGGCAGGATAAAACCCATCAGAGGATCTATTCATTGTTGTAGTGCTCCAGGCATGAAAAATGGTGTTACAACTCGTCACGAGATGAATTGCAGCGACCGTGCCAGTCGAGAGCACGAAATAAATCTTTCAATTTCAACGATTTAAAAAGACTGAACTTCTACATTCATTGCAATTTGCAACAATGGACGGAAAGCAGCGGGTTTTATGCATTGACGCCAACGCCGCGAAGCGCCCCGAATTGACGTTTGTGACAGGCTATACATGAAAGTTAATTTAAAGCGCGACGCAAAATACTTGGCAAAATGCAGCCATTCCGTTTGAACCGATCAAGGCCTGCCCTATGACGCGTATTTTGACCATCGAAGACGACGCCGTGACTGCCCGTGAAATCGTCGCCGAACTCAGCAGCCACGGCCTGCAAGTGGATTGGGTCGACAATGGCCGCGAAGGCCTCGACCGTGCCGTCAGCGGCAACTACGACCTGATCACCCTCGACCGCATGCTGCCGGAACTCGATGGCCTGGCGATCGTCACCACTCTGCGCACCATGGGCGTGGCCACGCCGATTCTGATGATCAGCGCGCTCTCCGATGTCGATGAGCGCGTGCGCGGCTTGCGCGCCGGTGGCGATGATTACCTGACCAAACCGTTCGCCACCGACGAGATGGCCGCACGCGTGGAAGTGCTGCTGCGCCGCCAGAACAGCGTTGCCACCCAGGCCACCACGTTGCAGGTCGCCGACCTCGAACTCGATTTGATCAGCCACGAAGCACGCCGCGCCGGGCAGGTGCTGACGCTGCTGCCCACCGAATACAAGCTGCTGGAATTTCTCATGCGCAACAGCGGGCAGATCCTGTCGCGGATGATGATTTTCGAAGAAGTCTGGGGCTATCACTTCGACCCGGGCACCAACCTGATCGACGTACACATCGGTCGTCTGCGCAAGAAGATCGACGCGGCGGGCAATGTTCCGCTGATTCGCACGGTACGGGGCTCGGGTTATGTCATTGCCGAACCCGTCTGACGGCTGGCGCTCCTCCAGCAGTCGACTGCTGGCGCTGTACAGTTCGCTGTTCGTGGCCTGGAGCGCGATCCTCATGGGGGTCATGTATTTCGAGGTCTCCAGCTATCTCGATAACCTCGCCAAGCATTCGTTGATGCAACGTCAGCATCTGTTTTCGCACTTTCGCGGTGAACAACTGGAAGAAGCGCTCGCCGCCAGCATGACCTTCGACATCCGCGGCATCGACGCCTATGGCTTGTTCGACGCTCAGGGCATGTACCTCGGCGGCGCGTTGCAGCAACTGCCCGAAGGCCTGCCGCTGGATGGCAAGATCCACACCCTGGATGACTGCGCCGATTCCGATGACCCGACACTGCCCGCCGATAGCTGCGACGCGGTGGCGACTCAGACCCGCGACGGTCGCTGGCTGGTGTTGTTGCGCGATAACGGTTCGTTGTTCGCTGTGACGCGGATCATTCTGCACGCGTTGTTCTGGGGGGTATCACTGACGATTCTGCCGGGGATTGCCGGTTGGCATCTGCTGCGCCGCCGACCAATGCGCCGCATCCGCGCGATTCAAGACAGCGCCCAGGCGATTGTCGCCGGCGACCTGACTCACCGCTTGCCGCTGTCCAACCGCCGCGATGAACTGGACATGCTCGCCGCCATCGTCAACGCCATGCTCGATCGCATCGAACGGCTGATGCATGAAGTCAAAGGCGTGTGCGACAACATCGCTCACGATCTGCGCACCCCACTGACACGCTTGCGTGCGCAGTTGTATCGCATGCAACAGCAGGCTGGTGAAGGTTCTCAGGAGGCGGCGCAACTGGACCTGGTGCTGGCCGAGGCCGATACGCTGATGGCGCGGTTCCGTGGGTTGCTGCGGATTTCCGAGCTGGAAGACCGTCAGCGGCGCTCAGGTTTTGTCGAGCTCGATCCGGTGCAACTGCTGGAAGAACTGCATGAGTTTTATCTGCCACTAGCCGAGGAAGGCGAACTGCTGTTCGTACTGAACATGCCGGAAACCCTGCCGCCGCTCAATGGCGACCGGGCGTTGTTGTTCGAGGCGCTGGCGAATCTGTTGAGCAACTCGATCAAGTTCACTCCGGCGGGCGGTACGGTGATTTTGCGTGGTGTGAATGACGGCGGGCACACGCGGATTGAAGTCCACGACTCCGGCCCCGGGATTCCCGAAGCCGAGCGTGAGGCGGTGTTCCAGCGTTTCTATCGTGCCGAGGGTGGACAACCACAGAGCGGCTTTGGCCTGGGTCTATCGATTGTCGCAGCGATTGTCAGCCTGCATGGCTTCAATCTTGAGGTGGGCAGCAGTGAGCTGGGCGGTGCAAAACTGGTGCTGGATTGTCGGCAGAGTTTGATCGCCAACTCCTGATCCCCTGTGGGAGCGAGCCTGCTCGCGAATGCGGTGTGACAGTCAATGCAGATGTTGACCGATCCGACGCCTTCGCGAGCAGGCTCGCTCCCACAGTTTTTGCGTTTTGCCTGTCAGGTCGGGTAATTGGCCCGCAGCGCCTCAAGGCCACCCTGATAGATGCCGGTGAACAGCGCCACCACTTCTTCCTCGCTCACGCCTTTGGCGTTGAAGCGTCCCGACCACGTTACCCGGGCGCCCTGCCCCTGAGCTTCAACCTTGATCGTCGCCAGATAGTCAGTCGCCGGGAACGGTGCCTGTTCGATCGAGTAGCTGTAGGTCCTGGCAGCGTTGTCGAACGCTTGCAGGCGCTCGATCACCACCGCGCCGTCGGCGGTTTGCAGGGTGCGCACGCGTCCGCCATCGCTCAGTTCACTCTTGGGAATCAACGGCAGCCAGTCCGGCAGCGTGTTGAAGCCGCCGATCAATTGCCAGACCTGATCGGCCGAAGCCGGGATGTCGATGGTTGCTGATGCAGTTGCCATAAATAAACGTTTCTCCAGAGTCTTCGCGGTTCAGATCGCCATACTGTCGACTACACCGCCATCCACGCGCAAGGCCGCGCCAGTGGTGGCGGAGGAAAACGGCGAAGCGATGTACGTAACCAGATGCGCCACCTCGGCAACATCGGCCACCCGCTGGATGATCGACGTCGGCCGCGCTCTGCGCACAAACGCATCAGCCTCTTCACGCAGATTACGGCCGGACTCGGCCGCAGCATCCTTGAGCATGTGTTCCACGCCACCGGTAAACGTCGGCCCCGGCAGGATCGCATTGACCGTCACACCGGTGCCCGCCAGACGCTTGGCCAAGCCATGGGACACCGCCAGGTTGGCGCTTTTGGTCACGCCGTAATTAAGCATGTCGGCCGGGGTCGCCACACCGGATTCCGAGGACAGGAAAATCACCCGTCCCCAGCCCTGCTCGACCATCGCCGGCACGTAATGCCGCGACAGGCGCACGCCGGAAATCACGTTGACCTCGTAGAAACGCGTCCACTCGCTGTCCGGGGTGTCGAAGAAATCCACGGCGTCGAAAATGCCGAGGTTGTTCACCAGAATGTCTGCGCGCGGTTCAGCGGCGAACAGTTTTTCCGCACCTTCGGCAGTGCCCAGGTCGGCCGTCAGACCGCGAAGTTGCGCACCCGGCACCTGCTGGCGAATGCTCGCCAGCGCTTGCTCGACCTTGGCCGTTTCACGCCCGATCACCACAACCGTGGCTCCGGCCTCGGCCAGTGACTGACTGATGCCCAGACCAATGCCACCCGTGCTGCCGCTGACGATGGCCAGTTTTCCACTCAAGTCGATTTTCATGGGTTCACCTCTTTGATGGGCAATACACGGACAAATAGAAGGAATGGATCAGCGTAGACGCGATGTTGGCCGGATGAAGGCGTTGCCGACCAAAGACTGGTCACGACCGATCCGACGCCTACGCGAGCAAGCCCGCTCCCACTAGGGATTGTCGGTGGATGGAGGCTCTCGGGCTGGCCCGGATCAAGGATGGGAGTGGGCTTGCTCACGACGGGGCCGGGACATCCGGCTTCAAGGTGACTGACCCGCTACCTACGCGGGTTCAGCGGCGTCCTACACTGAAAGGATCAGCCGCTTTTCAAGAGATGATCATGAAAATGTCTGCGCAAATGACCGTGGTTGCGGTGCTCGCCACCCTCGCCTACCTGGGCCTGGCGGTGTGGGGCATTGGTGGGCCGGCGGTGTTCTTTTCGCATGGGGCGCTGGTGCTGGTGGCGCTGGCCACGGTGCTGATGGTGGTGGCGTCGCTGTTCACCGACGTGAACATGAGTTCGGGCGAGCGCGAGGACCGCGCCAATCGCTGGGTGATTCCGGCGTTCGGCGTGATCGGTCTGGTCAGCGGTTTTCTCCCGGCGTACTGCGATCGCATCGACTTCTGGACCTTCGGCGCTGAAGGCGTGCGCTGGCTCGGCGCCTTGCTGTTTATCGTCGGTGGCACGCTGCGGCTGTGGCCGGTGTTTGTGCTGGGCTGGCGGTTCAGCGGTTTGGTGGCGATTCAGCCGGGGCATCGGCTGGTCACCGACGGCATTTACACACGCCTGCGCAATCCGAGCTATCTGGGGCTGGTGGTCAACGCCGTAGGCTGGGCGCTGGCGTTTCGTTCCAGTGTCGGGTTGATTCTGGCGGCGCTGACGCTGATTCCACTGATCGCACGTATTCACTCGGAAGAGGCGCTGCTGCGCGGGCAGTTTGGTGCAGAGTACGAGGCTTATTGCGCGCGTAGCTGGCGATTGTTGCCGGGGGTTTACTGACGCCATCGCCAGCAGACTGAACTGGCTCCTGCAGTGTTGGATAGCGGGCAACATTTACGGCCCGACATTGATCGAATGTGGGAGCGGGCTTGCTCGCGAATGCGCTGAATCAGTCGACATCGCATGCAACTGAAAGACCGCATTCGCGAGCAAGCCCGCTCCCACAGGGGACTTTGTAGTGTCAGGCCTTTTGCAGGTGCAGTTGACCTTGGCTGTCGACGGTGACGCTCAGCGCCTCATAACTGTCGATAGTCGCATGGCGGGTTTCGAGGGGATGCTGGTGCGTCGTGGTGATGATCATCAGCGCTGCACCTGCCGCTTCAGCGGCCTGAATACCGACAGTGGCATCTTCGAAAATCAGGCAATCAGCGGGATCAAGCCCCAGACGTTGCGCGGCCAGAAGATAACCCGCCGGATCAGGCTTGCCAGCCGTCACATCCTCCGCCGTGATCATTACTGCAGGCTCGCAAATCCCCGCCGCAGCCATCCGCCGCAACGCCAGAGCCCGTGGCGCCGAGGTCACCATGGCCCAGCGTTCGACAGGCAGGCTGGCGAGAAACGCCGCGGCCCCAGGTATCTGCACAATCCCTTCGACATCATCGATTTCCGCCTGCGCGATAAACGCCGCTTGCGCCTCGGCGTCCACTCCCGGCAGGTTCAGCCGGCGGATGGTGTCGATGGCGCGAGCACCGTGTATGGTCGGCAGGAAACTCTCGACATCAACCCCGTGACGCTCGGCCCACGCTGCCCAGACTCGCTCGGCAGCAGCGATGGAATTGAGGACGGTACCGTCCATGTCGAACAGGAACGCGCCGAACGCGCGGTCGAAGACGTTATCGTGAGCAGACAAAAGGTCGCATCCTTTGACAAAACTGGGCGGATTGGCCGGGCAATGTAGCATTTTTACCCGGCAGTTCGACCCGCCATCTCAGTGCAGACGTGGCGCCTTGGACTTGAAAGCGCTGTCGACACAGTCAAGCAACTGGCCGATCGCCCAGGGCTTTTTGATGAACGCCACCGGATGCTTGACCCCGGAAGTTTCCGGGGTTTCATAACCGGACATGACCATCACCGGCTTTTCCGGCCAGCGGTCGCCAACCAGATTGGCCAGCCCGGCGCCGTTGATTTCACCGGGCATGGTGATGTCGGTCAGCAGCAACGCGACATCCGACGCGTGCTTTTCCAGATACAGCTTGGCGGCATCCGCGCTGGTTTGCGGCTCGACCTTGAAACCTTCCTCCTGAAGAATTTCGCAGAGAAACTCCAGAATCAACGGGTCGTCCTCAACCACCAGAATCAACCCGCCAGGAAGGAGCGCGCTCGGTGTCGGTGTTGGACTCATGAACTGGCACTCCCTGAATTGCATTAAAGACTTAGCGGCTCGAATCCGCTGCTTATCTGGTATGAGCAGCGCGCCCTGCATAAATTCATTTTTGATACAGGTCTTTTCTTAACAGTGGTCAATTGCCTTGGCTGACCGGCGTTCGCCAAGTGGTTTTTGTGGTTAAAATGCCGGCCCTTTTGCTTGCCGACCGTGACTGATGAACCCTGAAGCCCTCGCCACACTCCGCGCCCATCTGCTGCCTGCACTCGCCACGGCGCCGAGCGAAACCCGCCGCCTGTTCCATGGCCGTGGGCGTTGCTGGCCGGGGCTGGAACAGTTGACGGTGGACTGGCTGCAAGGCGTGGTGCTGGTGTCGCTGTTCAAGGAGCCGCAGCCCGAACAGCTCGAAGCGCTCAAGCAATCGCTGCTCGACCTCAGCACCTCGGCGGAATGGCAAGAGTCCGGTGCCCACACCTTGCTGGTACAACATCGTTACCTGCCGCAGAGCACCGCCGAATGGCTGCTGGGCAATGAAATCGACGAGATGAGCATCGTCGAGGGCGGCTTGCAGTACCGCGTCGACCTGGGCCGCAAGCAAAACGCCGGGCTGTTTCTCGACATGCGCTACGGGCGCAACTGGGTGCGTGAGCAAGCAGCGGGCAAACGCGTACTGAACCTGTTCGCCTACACCTGTGGGTTTTCCGTGGCAGCCATCGAAGGCGGCGCCAGCCATGTGGTCAACCTCGACATGTCCCGCGCCGCACTGAGCCGCGGTCGTGACAATCACCGGCTGAACGGGCATGACCTGAGCAAGGTGAGTTTCCTCGGCCACGACCTGTTCAAGTCGTGGGGCAAGGTGATCAACAGCGGCCCGTACGACTTGGTGATCATCGACCCGCCATCGTTCCAGAAAGGCAGTTTTCTGCTGACCAAGGATTACCAGCGCGTATTGCGTCGTTTACCGGAATTGCTCACGGCTGACGGCACGGTGCTGGCGTGCATGAATGATCCGTCGTTCGGTTCGGTTTTTTTGATCGATGGCGTGACGCAAGAGGCGCCAAGCTTGCGCTTTGAGCAACGGCTGGAGAATCCGCCGGAGTTTCCGGATATTGATCCTGAGAGCGGCTTGAAGGCGCTCGTCTTCAAACGCCTCGGACTGACCCGACATCCCGCGAACCCCGCTCATCCCTGTAGGAGTGAGCCTGCTCGCGAAGACTGACTCACCGGCAACCCATTTCTTCAGAAGGACAAAACCCGCCGCCCCGATCAACCGGGGCGGCGGGTTTTGTCGTTCAGGCCGAGATCAACCGTCCCCACCTACAATGCGTGCTCACTGAGCATGCCGCTGACGACTTTCGCCCTGTCCTGCCCGCGAACAATCACCCCGGCGCCTCGCGACCGTTCATCGCAAATACCTCCTCACCTGTAATTTCTGACAGTAGCCAGAGCCGTTATCTTCAGCGCTGAATAACTCCACGCCCTTTGTCTCCCGACAGTTCGCTTGGAGTTCCGTCCATGCTCGTTCAGCCCAAGATGAAAATCTCTGCCCCCCATTCATTGCTGGACCCGATAGTGCTCGGGCGCCTCCTGCCTTCCGGCCAGTGGGGGATCAACCGGGCGGCGGTGTTCACTTTTCCCGACCTCGGCCTGCTTGTTGTCATCCCCGTCTGGGCCAGCAAGGCCGTTGGAGATACCGCCAAGCTGCTGCTCAATGGCCGTGAGGTCGACGGGCGTCCCATCATTGACGAGACCGAGCTCAAGCAACCGACCCTCTTGTGGGTGGCTCCCCGTCATCTGCAGACTGGTTCTTACGAACTCACCTACGAAATCAAACAGCCCAATCAAAAAGAAGAGCGTCCGGACAAGCCCCTCAACCTCTTCGTCAAACTGGAACTCCCCGGTGGCCAGGACATCGACCCGGGCCCTGGTCACTCCAACCTGTTCATGTACATTCCCCCGGAAATCGTTAACGGCGGGGTGGACAAAGACGTTGCCGAAGCGGGAGTGCCGATTGTCATCAGGTCCGCGTCCGGCAGCGGCTCGCCTTACCCCGACATTGCGGTGGGCGACGTCATTCATCTCAGTTGGGGTGGCTTTTTTGAGTATTCCACACCGGTGACCCTGGAGCAGATCAACGATCCAGCGGCAAACCCGATATTGATCACGGTCTCCAAAGCCACTATTGAACGGGCTGGTGACACCGACCTCTCTGGTCTGGCGGTCACCTTCAAGGTGCGCGACATCGTCGGCAATGAATCGGAAGACTGGTGCAAGGAAATCCGCATCGTCGTCACCACCGGCATCGACCTGCTGGCCGCACCGATTGTTCAGGAGGCCGTCAACAACAAGCTCGACGTCGATAAACAGGGCGACAACGACATCACGGTGCATGTCACGGCCGACCGACCAGACTTCGAGATGGGTGACATCATCCACTTGACCATGCTCGGCACCACCCTGGAGGGCGAAAAAGTCGAAGTCACCGCCCAGCCCCAGACCGTCGACAACATCCCGCATAACTACGAGTTCAAGCTGCCCATTGCCGACGTGCGCAAACTGGTCAATACCCAGGTCAGTTTCTTCTATCGGCTGGAACGCAGCGGCAGCAGTGACCCGTTACGCTCAAAAAGGCAGTTTGTACAAGTCACCGGCGCAGCCCACCGCCTGGCCGCACCGATCATCGAAGAAGCCGAGGGAGAATTCATCGATCCCTCCGAAACTCAAATCAACGTCCGCATTCCGTTCGATCCGGCCATCGAGTACGGCATGGGCATTGAGCTGTTCCTGTTGGGTAAAAGCCCGGATGGCAGCACCTTCCTGCCTGAGTTGAAGTGGCACATTCCGGAGGAGGATGAAGTCGAGAATCCCGAAGGTTTTGTCATCACCGTCGATGACTACAACCTCAAGCTCCTTGACGGCGGAACCCTGAAGGGGTGGTACGACCTGCTGATAGCCGAAGGCGACGAGATCCTCAGACGGGAGTCGCTGCACACGAAATTGCTCAATGTGGGTGAACCGAAATTCGAGCTGGACGTACCCATTGTCCTCGGGGTGCAGAACGGCTTCCTCGACCCGGCCACACTGCCCGGCGGTACCAGTAGACTGACCATCCCCAGGCCCGTGGTGAAGCCATGGGTAGCCAACGACGAGGCCACCTGGAAGTGGGTGGGCGACATCTCCGGCGAGGAACCCGGGTCCCGCACATTCAATGCCGTCACCGCCCAGCAAGACTGGGTCATCAACCTGGACGCCGCCTTCGTCGCCCAACACATCGAACCGAACCGCGGCAGCAAGATCACCGTCCGCTACCAGCTCTGGCGCCATGCCACAGATGAGACCAGCCTTTCGAATCCATTGGTGTTCACCGTGGGCGTCGCGCTGGAACTGCTCGCCCCCTCGATCAAGGAGAACAACGGCGACAGCACACTCAACCCGCTGCTGGTCAGGGACACCTTGACCATCGTGGTGCCGGACAACAGCGCGTTGCTGCCAACTGATGAAATCATCGCCACCTGGACTGGCGCACAAGGTACGCCCGCAGGCGGTTCGCACACCTCTGTTCCTCGGCCGCTGGGCAGCAACCGGGAGTTTGTGATTCCAAATAGCGTGGTCGCGTTCAACCTGAACAAAGATGTGAAGGTGTCCTACGTCGTCATCCGCGACGGCAAGCCGCTGCCGTCCCTCGTCTTTGATTTGACTGTGTTGAGCATGCCGCAGAATGAACTGCTCAAACCGATCATCAAGGACGCGGACAACAGCGGCGAAGGCCCTGAGTTCAACGTAGGGAATCTGACCAGCAATGCCACCTATCGCATGGGCGTCTGGCCGTTGATTGCCACAGGCCAATATGTCTGGCTGCGTCTGAAAGGGACGAACGCTGATGGCAGCGACTACAACCTGCAGATTCATACGGCACCGGGTTCAATGGTCAGCGACAAGTGGCTCGAACAAGGTTATTACGAGCGGAGCATCGCCTTTGCAGGCTTGAGAAACCTTAAGGATGGCAGCCCGCTGACCATGGAATTCAAGGCCGCGTTCGGCAAGAGCACGGATGAGAGCGAGGCGGTGCCCTTCCCCGTGCGTACTTACACGATCAAAGCGTTTGAGGATGTGCGACCAGAAATTACCGAATCGAAAGACTCCAAAGGGAATGAGATTGCCAAAGGCGGATTCACCGTTGATACCCAGATCAAGTTGTCAGGGGCCGGGGCCAAAGGTCAGAAAGTCCAGATCAAGGATGGCACCACCGTCAAAGGTGAAGCCACGGTTAACCTGACGACCGGCCTGTGGGAAC
>NZ_JARVST010000010.1:0-79660 GCF_030209055.1 Pseudomonas sp. lyk4-TYG-107 | reverse complement strand
ATCGAGAGGAGGTGCAGCGAAGCAAACCGGAGGCGATGCCCCCGGATGAATCCCGCAGCGAAGGAACCCGAGCCTAAGCGAGGGCCGAACGCCGGGGCCAAGCCTTTTGCTTACTTTTCGGCGTCTGGAAAAGTGAGCCGCTGTAAGAGCGGAACCATAAGAAGCCGTTACCGCAGCAACGGATATTCACCCAAAACCCCAAGAAACTGGTCGGCCCAGAGGCCGCCAAGTCAAAGCCGAAAATGCCCAACCATCCCCTTTAGCTCCCCCCCCAACCGCGCCAGCTCAACACTCGAAACCGCATTCCCCCGCATCGCCATCGAAGACTGATCCGCACTCGCACGAATACTCGTCACACTGCGATTGATCTCCTCAGCCACCGAGCTCTGCTCCTCCGCCGCCGCCGCAATCTGCTGATTCATCTGCTGAATCAACGAAACCGCCGCCGCAATACTGCCCAGCGCACTCTCGGTCTGCAGCGCATCACTGACCGCCAGCTTCACCAAGTCACCACTGCTCTGAATCTGCTGCACCGACGAATGCGCCGCCGAACGCAACGCACTGACCAGACGCTCGATCTCCTCGGTGGATTGTTGTGTACGCCGCGCCAACGCGCGAACCTCATCAGCCACCACCGCAAAGCCCCTGCCCTGTTCCCCGGCCCGCGCCGCCTCGATCGCGGCGTTGAGCGCCAGCAGATTGGTCTGCTCGGCAACGCTCTTGATCACATCCAGCACCGTACCGATGTTCTGGATCTGCGCACTGAGGCTTTCGATGCTCGAACTGGCTGATGTCGCCGAATCCGCCAGTTGCTCGATCCGCACCATGCTCTGGCGCACCACCTGCTGCCCGCTCTCGACCTTGGCATCCGCCGTTTGTGCGGCCAGCGCGGCCTCCTCGGCGTTACGTGCCACATCATGCACGGTGGCGGTCATCTGGTTCATGGCCGTGGCCACTTGCTCGGTCTCTTCCTTCTGGCTGTTGACCTCAAGGTTGGTCTGCTCGGTTACCGCCGACAGCGATTGCGCGGAACTGGCCAACTGCTCGATGCCCGCCTGCAAACCGCTGACGATCGTGCTCAGCCCAGTGCCCATCTGCTGCATTGCCAGCATCAGTTGCCCGATCTCATCACGCCGGGTGACCTCCACCCTCGCACTCAAATCCCCGGCCGCAATCTGTTGCGCCACCCGCATCACACTGCGCAACGGCGCGACAATCAACCGGGTGATGACCCACGCGGCAATCAGCCCGACCAGCAATGCCAGCGCCGAAGAACCGATGATCAACACCGAGTTTTTCTTCAATTCCGCCTGCATCGCGCCGTCCTCGGCGCCATACGCCTGATCCACGCGCTCCATCACCTGCGCCGCACGCTGGTGCAACTGTTCGTAGACGGTTTTTTCCTGGGCCAGCAGGCCGGTGTACTCGGCGAGCTTGTCGTTGAAACCGGCGATGTGCCCGGACACTTCATTGAGTACCGTCAGATAGCCCTCATCCTTGACCGTGGTCTTCAACTGCTCGGCCTGAGCCTGCGCCTGGGCGGCCTGCTCGATATTGCCCTTGCCGGCACTCTCGGCATCGCCCTTGCGGCTCTGATCCAGACGAACCCGCGCCTCATTCATCGCCTGCAACATCAGCCGCGACACCTGGCTGACCTGGCTGGCCTGTTCGATGAACTGTGCGCCGTCCTTGCCCTCGCTGTCCTTCAAGGTATACGCGCCATCATCGGCCAGCCCGGCTTGCAGCACGTCCAGGTTGTTGGCCACGCTGGACACCGACCAACTGGCCATTTCCAGCGCCAGATCCTTGGCCTGGGTCAGCGAGACAAACTCATCGAAAGCCTTGCGATAAGCGCCCAGTGCCTGTTCGACATCGCTCATCACCGCCACGTTGGCCGGGGACTGCGCCTTGAGTTGCGCGGCCTGGGCCAGCAAACCGTCTACGCCTTCGTGCAAGGCATCGACGGTTTTCGGATTGCTGTGCAGCGCATAGTCCTGCTCCAGCAGCCGCACCTTGAGCAGTGCACTGTTGAGCGACGACATCTGCTTCAGTCCATCGAAGCGCTGACTGATGGTCTGCAGGGACCAGACACCAATGGCAGCCACCAGCGCAGTCAACAGCAGCACCAGCACGAACCCGATACCCAGTTTCTTCGCCATACCGAGGTTGGCAAAACGTCCTTGCACGGCGGAAATCATTGCGCGTAGTCCCCTGCCAAAGTCTGTTGCCGAAGATTCGCAACGGCCATGGAGCAGCACAAGTCTCTGGCGACGGAATAATGGCAAAAAGCTACGCACGCGTCGTTTTCAGAACGCTTGAGGTCGATTCACACCGGTACTGCGAAAAAACTGCCGGGCCCTCGGATCACAGGCATAGGCCACGTTGATCCGCTGCCACTCACTGGGTTCGCCACTCGGACTGAAGGCCCCCGGGTCGCAAAGGCTGACACCATTGCACTGCGCCTGACTGTGCAAGCGGCCAGTATCGCCCAGCGGGGCACGGGCCCAGATGAACAGGCCGCCACACGGCTTACCGAAAACCTCCCAGTCGGCGTCCTCCAGCGCCTGCAACGCGGCGACCCGATCGGTATTCAACCGTTGACGCTGGCGCTGGACCATTTTGCGATAGGCGCCATTGGCCAGAAGACTGGTCAGCACCGCCTCATTGAAACTCGAAGCGCCCATGCTACTGATCATCTTGATTCGCCCCAGCCGCGCTATCAGCGCTGGCTCGGCGTAGACAAACCCGACGCGCAGCGAGCTGCTCAGTGTCTTGGAAAAGCTGCCGACATAGATCACTCGCTCATCGAGTGCCGCCAGGCGTGTGCCATTGCCATTGTGCAGGTCGGCGTAGACATCGTCCTCGATCACTCGCACATCGTGAGCGTTGCACAACCGCAGGATCTGTTGGGCAACGCCAAGTGTCAGGCAAGAGCCGGTGGGATTGTGGTGGTGACTGTTGATGAACATCGCGACCGGCCGGAACTGCCGCAACAGTGCTTCCAGCGCCTGGGGATCCGGCCCGCTCGGCGTGCGGCGCACTTCCAGCAACTGCACGCCGTACAGGCGCAACAGCTCGAACAGCGGCGCATAGCCCGGGGTTTCGACGACAACGCAGTCACCGGCCTTCAACAATGTGCGCGCGAGCAGATCAAGCGCCTGGCTCGCACCGGAGGTCGTCAGCACCTGTTCATCCAGAGCCTCGACGCCGATCAGCCTGAGGCGTTTGACGATCTGCTCGCGTAACGCCGGCAGCCCCAGCGGGCTGCTGTAATTGAACAGACTCGCCATGTCGGTACGGGCTACCTGACGGATCGCATAACTCAGGTCGTCGGATTCACGCCAGCTCTGCGGCAAGCCTCCCTCGCCGAGTTTCAACCCGCCGTGTGCCTGCCCGCAGTCAATCCCGATCACCCCACGGCCCTGCGCGGCCACCATGAACCCGGCGCCCTGACGCGGGGCCAGAACGCCTTGCGCCACCAGCCGTTCGCAGGCCTCGGCCACACACGACTGACTCAGCAGATTGGAGCGCGCAATCTGCCTGACGGAGGGCAAGCGCGTGCTCGGCGCCACACCGCTTCGCGAGATCCACTCAGTCATGCCATCAACAATCTGCTGTACGACCGGCACCATTGCCTGTCGGTCAATTCTCAATTCCATGAGCACGCAAACTCCTGTCCATTTTGCTGGCGGCAGTAAATCACAGCCGCGTCGCTCAGGCTGTGCGACAACGCCGTCAAAAGCAGCCGTTCTAACCGTTTGATACACATTGTTTAGCGGTTTAACGGAACGGGCGCCCAGCAACAGGAAAACCCGCACTGAGGCGGGTTCCAGAGTATTGCCACTCGGCGTCAGAAAGCCGTGACGCCGCCATCCACGGCCAAGGAATGACCGGTGGTAAACGCCGCGCCATCGCTGCACAGATACAGCACGGCGCTGGCGATTTCCTCGACCTTGCCGATGCGCCCCACCGGGTGCATCGCGTTGGCGAACTCGCCTTTCTTCGGGTCAGCCTCGTAAGCGCGACGGAACATGTCGGTGTCGATCACCGCCGGGCACACGGCGTTGACGCGGATTTTCTTCTTCGCGTATTCGATCGCCGCCGACTTGGTCAGGCCGATCACCGCGTGTTTCGACGCCGCATAAATGCTCATCTTCGGTGCCGCGCCAAGGCCCGCCACCGACGCGGTGTTGACGATCGCCCCGCCGCCCTGAGCGAGCAACAACGGCAACTGGTACTTCATGCACAACCACACACCTTTGACGTTGACGCCCATGATCGCGTCGAACTCGTCCATCGAGCCGTCGGCCAGTTTGCCTTGCTCGATTTCGATCCCGGCATTGTTGAAGGCGTAGTCCAGGCGACCGTAGGTATTGATCACCTCGTCCATCAGATTCTTCACTTCGCTTTCGACGGTAACGTTGCAGCGTACGAAGGTCGCTTCGCCGCCGGCTGTACGAATCAGCGCCACGGTGCCTTCGCCCCCTGCCGTGTCCAGGTCGGCCACCACCACTTTCAAACCTTCGGCGGCGAACGCCTGGGCGGTCGCCCGGCCGATACCGTTGGCCGCTCCGGTGACTACGACCACTTGGCCGGAAAACGTCATGCTCATTGTTATGTCCTCGAAGGGAGAGATGCAGGAGGGATTTGCAGACTCGCAGCATAGTCACCGGGGCCCGTCCCGAGTCAGCACTATCAGAAGGCTGTTTATGCCTTCATCCGTCGCAGTGATAAAAGCCTGTGGGCCACTATCACTGCACTGGATCATTGCGCATTCGCCACATCAGCCGACCTTGCAGCATTGGCCTCGAGGGTCTATCAACAAGGCTTCATTCAGTTCGAGTGCCTGCCATGACCAGTCAGACCAATCGCCAGTTCCTCCTCGCCAAACGCCCGGTGGGGGCTGCGACCCGTGAGACCTTCACCTACCAGGAAGTCCCGGTCGGCGAACCGGGCGCTGGTCAGATACTGGTGAAAAACCAATACCTGTCCCTCGACCCGGCCATGCGCGGCTGGATGAACGAGGGCAAGTCCTATATCCCGCCGGTAGAAATCGGTGAAGTCATGCGCGCCTTGGGCGTGGGCCAGGTCATCGCTTCGAACAACCCGGGCTTTGCCGTCGGCGACTACGTCAACGGCGCCCTCGGCGTGCAGGATTATTTCCTTGGCGAGCCCAGAGGTTTCTACAAGGTCGATCCGAAACTGGCGCCGCTGCCGGTGTATCTGTCCGCCCTTGGCATGACCGGCATGACCGCCTACTTCGCCCTGCTCGACGTGGGCGCACCGAAGGCTGGCGACACCGTGGTATTGTCGGGAGCTGCCGGGGCAGTGGGCAGCATTGCCGGACAGATCGCCAAGATCAAAGGCTGCCGGGTCGTCGGCATCGCCGGTGGTGCCGACAAGTGCAAATACCTGATCGATGAACTGGGCTTCGACGGCGCTATCGATTACAAGCACGAAGACGTGCTGGCCGGACTCAAGCGTGAGTGCCCGAAAGGCGTTGATGTGTATTTCGATAACGTCGGCGGCGAGATCCTCGACGCTGTGCTCAGCCGTCTGGCGCCGAAAGCCCGGGTGGTGATCTGCGGCGCCATCAGCCAGTACAACAACAAGGAAGCGGTCAAAGGCCCGGCCAACTACCTGTCACTGCTGGTCAATCGTGCGCGCATGGAAGGCTTTGTGGTGATGGACTATGCCGCGCAGTACGCCGGTGCCGCGCAGGAAATGGCCGGCTGGATGGCCAAGGGGCAGCTCAAGAGCAAGGAAGACATCGTCGAAGGTCTGGAGACCTTTCCGGAGACGCTGATGAAACTGTTCAGCGGGGAGAATTTCGGCAAGTTGGTGCTGAAAATCTAAGACCACTCAGAAACCAATGTGGGAGCGAGCCTGCTCGCGAAAGCGGTGGATCAGTCGGCAAGGAATTCGACTGACACGCCCTATTCGCGAGCAGGCTCGCTCCCACATTTGGATCTTCGGTGTTGCTTAGGCGATTTCGGCCACGACCGACGCCAGTGCCTTGGCCGGATCCGCCGCCTGGCTGATCGGACGGCCGATCACCAGATAATCGGAACCGGCATCCAGCGCCTGACGCGGGGTCAGGATACGGCGCTGGTCATCTTGCGCACTGCCCGCCGGGCGAATCCCCGGGGTCACCAGTTGCAGCGACGGGTGCGCCGACTTCAGTGCAGTGGCTTCCAGCGCCGAGCACACCAGACCATCCATCCCGGCCTTCTCGGCCAGCGCAGCCAGACGCAGCACTTGCTCCTGCGGTTCGATATCCAGACCGATACCGGCCAGATCCTCACGCTCCATGCTGGTCAGCACGGTCACACCGATCAGCAACGGCTGCGGGCCGCTGCGCTTGGAAAGCTCTTCACGGCAGGCGGCCATCATGCGCAGACCACCGGAGCAATGCACGTTGACCATCCATACGCCCATCTCGGCAGCGGCTTTCACGGCCATCGCAGTGGTGTTGGGAATGTCGTGGAATTTCAGGTCGAGGAACACCTCGAAGCCTTTGTCACGCAGGGTGCCGACGATTTCCGCGGCGCAACTGGTGAACAGTTCCTTGCCCACTTTGACCCGGCACAGTTTCGGGTCCAACTGGTCGGCCAGCTTCAGTGCGGCGTCACGGGTGGGGAAATCCAGGGCGACGATGATAGGAGTCTGGCAGGCGGACATGGATGGGCTCTCAGGCAAGTCGAAATCGGCGCGCATTGTAGCGGAAGCGGCGCCAGCGCGGCACCCGATGATCGGTAAATCGTCGCCGCAAACGTGATCAGCATAGCGCTCGCGGGTATTGTGTCGAATCCGATACACAACCGACACGCCGCCAACAAGCGCCCGCGCTAGCCTCGCCAGCCGCAACACGTCCTTACATCAGCACTTCCCGCCTCACGGCAGGACGCCTATGCTGAAACCACCACCTCGCAGCCCATCTTTGTGGTTGGCGGCCTACTGGCAGATGAACAGCCCCATGCACAACACCCAGACCACCGTGACTGATGAGCAGAAAGACGACAAGCGCTGGAGCATCCGTGCGCTGATCGTCGATGACGATGTGCCGATCCGCGAGCTGATGATCGACTACCTCGCGCGTTTCAACATCCACGCCAGCGGCGTCACCGACGGCGCGGCCATGCGCCAGGCCATGCTGGCGGAACATTTCGACGTGGTGGTGCTCGACCTGATGCTGCCCGGCGAAGACGGCCTGTCGCTGTGCCGCTGGCTGCGCGCCGAATCGGACATCCCGATCCTGATGCTCACCGCCCGCTGCGAACCCACCGACCGCATCATCGGCCTGGAACTGGGCGCCGACGACTACATGGCCAAACCGTTCGAACCACGGGAACTGGTGGCGCGGATTCAGACTATCCTGCGCCGTGTGCGCGATGACCGCACGGAACAGCGCGCCAACATCCGCTTCGACAACTGGCGCCTGAACAGTGTGCTGCGGCAGTTGATCGCCGACGATGGCCTGGTAGTGCCGCTGTCCAACGCCGAATTCCGCCTGCTCTGGGTCTTCATCGAACGCCCGCGCCGCGTACTCAGCCGCGAACAACTGCTGGATGCCGCCCGTGGCCGCTCGATCGAGGCGTTCGACCGCAGCATCGATTTGCTGGTGTCGCGCCTGCGGCAAAAACTCGGCGACGACCCGAAAGCCCCGCAGTTGATCAAAACCGTGCGCGGTGAAGGTTACCTGTTCGACGCGCGAGACATCGGCTGATGCGAGCGCGCTTCGACACGCTGTTCGGCCGCCTGTTTGGCATGCTGTTCGTGGCGATCGTCCTCGCGCACCTGCTGGCCTTTGCCTGGTTTCATCACTATGGGCCACCCCCACCGCCGCCCCCGCCGGAGTTTGCCGAGGGCGTCGACGGCCAACGGCCACCGCCGGATCCACGTTTCGCCCATCGCCCGCCGCGCCCCTGGTTCGGCGGGCCGTTGGTGCCGCTGACCTTCCAGTTCATCTCGCTGATGATCGCTGCGTGGTACGGCGCCAAACTGCTCAGCCGGCCGATCCAGCGCCTGAGCGATGCCGCCGAACGCCTCAGCGAAAACCTCGACAGCCCGCCGCTGGACGAGTCCGGCCCGCGTGAGGCACGACAGGCGGCGCACACCTTCAACCTGATGCAACAACGCATTCGTGAACAGGTGCAGCAGCGAGCACGCATGCTCGGCGCCGTCTCCCACGACCTGCGCACTCCGCTGTCGCGGTTGAAGCTGCGCCTGGAACAGATCGACGACGAAAAACTGCAAGGCCAGATGCGCCAAGACCTCAACGACATGATCGGCATGCTCGACGCCACCCTCACCTACCTGCACGAACAGCGCACCAGCGAAGCGTTGCAGTTGATGGACGTGCAGGCGCTGGTCGAATCGCTGTGCGAGAACGCTCAGGATCAAGGTGCAGACGTTGAAGTCAGCGGCCATTGCGCACCGCTGCAGGTGCAGCCGATGGCGCTGCGCTCGTGCATCAACAACCTGATGGACAACGCCCTGCGCTACGCCGGACAGGCACGCATCGAACTGCAGGATCAACGCGAGCAACTGCTGATCCGCGTGATCGACCACGGCCCGGGCATTGCCGAAGACAAACGCGAGGCGGTGTTCGAACCGTTCTTTCGCCTGGAAGGCTCGCGCAACCGCAACTCCGGCGGCGTCGGCCTGGGCATGACCATCGCCCGCGAAGCGGCGCAGCGTTTGAGTGGCCAGTTGAATCTGGAAGAAACCCCGGGTGGCGGCCTGACCGCAATCATCCGCCTACCGCGAACTTAAGAAACACACCTATCCATCGTGGGAGCGGGCTTGCTCGCGAAAGCGGTGTGTCAGTCGACTTCTGTGTTGAATGATCGGCCGCCTTCGCGAGCAAGCCCGCTCCCACAGGTTTCAGTGGTGTTCACTCCATCGTGTATACCCACCGGTACAAAACCAAAACACCCAGGACATCTTGCCCCTTGAGTCTGCACAAGCCGGTACACCCACCGGTTTTACAGTCCAAGGAGTGAGCCCATGATCGGTAGCGTCAGCAACTACACGAGCTATACCAGCACCAGCAGCACCACCCAGAACGCCCGCAGCCAGCAATTGCAAAAGGAACTGTTCGCCAAACTCGACAGCAACGGCGACGGCGCGGTGGATCAGGACGAACTGAAAAGTGCCCTGTCGCAGAAATCCGACGATGGCCTGCTGGTCAACCTGAGCAAGCAATTCGGCGATCTGGACAGCGACGACAGCGGCAGCCTCAGTGCCGAAGAAATGACCGCGATGGCGCCTCCGCCGCCTCCGCAGGATCAAGCACCGAACACCGACCTCGCTGACGCCCTGATCAGCGCCCTCGACGCCGATGGTGATGGCGCCATCAGCAGCGACGAACTGAGCAACGGCCTGACCAGCGCCGGCAGCAGCGCCGACAGCAACCAAATCTTCTCGGCCCTGGACAAGAACAAGGACGGCACCGTCAGCCAGGACGAACTCACCGCCAGCCTCACCCCACCACCTCCGCCCCCGCAACAAGCCTCCAGCGACGAACTGTTCAGCCAACTGGATGCCGATGGTGATGGCAATATCAGCGCTACCGAACTGAGCAGTGCCCTGCAGGCCAGCGACAGCACCTCGACGAGTAGCACTGATACCAGCGCTGCATTGCTCAAGGTACTGGACAGCGACAGCAGTGGCGGCGTGAGCAGCGACGAACTGAAAGCGGCGCTACAGGCAGGTCGGGAACGCCCGCCCGAAGAACAGACCGCTAGCACCCAGACCACCAGCGAAGCGCTGAACCGGATGATTGCCAACTTGAGCAAGCAGTACTCGCTGGACAATGCTGCGCCGGTGGGGAAATACCTGAATGTGGCGACCTGACCCGATGTCGTGATGGATGATCGTTTCCATGCAGTGGTGTGGGAACGGTCATTTGGGTGTGGCCGTGAGAGGCTGGTTGCCTGATATGCCTCTTCGCGAGCAGGCTCACTCCTACAATTGGATTGAGTACAGGCAGTTAGAGGTTGGTTGGCTGTAAGGCCGCCATCGCTGGCAAGCCAGCTCCCACAGGAAAAGCTAAAGCCAGGCGCATGCTTTTCACCACTCAAATGGCCGAGTGTCAGCTCGCCGAAAGCTCTTGATCTTGACCTACGGGCGACATCGGCAGGCTGAGTGGAGGGATTGATCCGGGGGTGGGAGCGCAGCGACCGTTTGGCGAAGCCAAACACAGCGAGAGGAGGTGCAGCGAAGCAAACCGTAGGCGCTGCGCCCGGATCAATCCCGGAGCGAAGGGACCCCGAGCCCCAGCGAGCGGGCCGAACGTAGGAGCAAGCGTTTTGGGTTACTTTTTAGGCGTTTGTAAAAAGTGACTCGCCGTAAGGGCGAAACCGCCAGCCGCCACACCCAAACCAACGGATATGCCCACAACCCCAAAAAAGCCAGGGCGCCTAAACCCGAGCCTGACTCTTACTCCAATCCGTCAACAAACTATAAGCCACCGCCAACAACGTAGGCCCGATAAACAACCCGATAAACCCAAACGCAATCAACCCGCCAAACACCCCGAGCAACACAATCACCAACGGCAGATTCCCCCCGCGGCTGATCAGATAGGGCTTCAACACGTTATCCACGCCACTGATGATGAACGTCCCCCAGATCCCGAGAAACACCGCCATCCCGTACTCGCCCTTCCAGGCCAGCCAGGCCGTGGCCGGAATCCACACCAATGGCGGCCCCATCGGAATCAGACTCAACAGAAAGGTCACGATCCCCAGCACCAGCGCCCCCGGGACCCCGGCAATCAGGAACCCGACCAACGCCAGAACCGCCTGCGCCGCCGCCGTACCGATCACCCCGTTGACCACCCGCTGTACGGTGCCGGCCACCAGCTCGATGTAATACCCGGCTCGCTCGCCGATCAGGCGCTGCAGCAGACCGTGCACAAACGCCGCCAAGCGCGGCCCGTCGCGATAGAAAAAGAACACGAAGACAATGCTCAATGTCAGCTCGAGAATCCCGCCGCCGATCTGCGCACTGCGCGCCAGCAACCAGTTACCGACCTGCCCCAGATACGGTTTGATCGACACCATCAGCGCTGCGCCCTGCTGATCAATGCTGTTCCAGATCCCCACCAGCCGCTCGCCCACCAATGGCACGCTGCCGAGCCAGACCGGCGCCTCCGGCAGACCATCGACCTGCACATCCTTGATGAACGCCGTGGCATCGCGCACGTGATCGGCCAGGTTGAACCCGAGCCACACCAGCGGCGCCGCCACCAGCAACATCCAGCCCAGGGTCAAAATGGCCGCGGCAAGTGATTCGCGGCCATTGAGCCAGCGGGTCAGCAGACGCATCAGCGGCCAACTGGCGAACGCCAGCACCGCGCCCCAGAACAGCGCCGACCAGAACGGCGCCATCACCCACAGGCTGGCACCGAACAGCACCAGCAGGAGGATTTGCACCAACAGCCGATCGTTATTGAGCATGTACAGTCTCGAAGAAGTCAGTCGGTCAAAGAGTAGGCGAACACGCCGCGCGTGCACGCCCGATGCAGCTTACCGCAACAGATCGATGCGCAGGCCAGAGCCGTCGGCGCTCCCCGCCTCCATCCGTGCCGCCCGTACCCCCTGACCGATCAGCGCCTGACGCCAGGCCTCAGCCTTGGGTCCGGCAATCGTCACGCGTTGGGTGGTATCGAGGTTCAAGCCACGGGAAATCAGTCGTAACCAGGTGTCATCCGGATCGCCGGTCAGCTTGGGAAAGTCCAGTTCACCGGTACTTTTGAGCTGTCGCAACAGCGTGGCCGAGGTCGGCAGCAACACGCCCAGCGGCGCGCCCGCTTCGAACTGTTCGACATGCAGATAGGCTTTGCGATTGCCGCGGGTGATGCTGTAGAGCGCCACCAGGGTGTTGTCCTTCGGTGCGGCCAGACGCAACAGCAGATAGGCCTGTTGCTCGTCGGCGCCGTACAGCTTGGCGTTACCGAACACTTCATTGGCCCACAGGCTGCTTTCGCCACAATCGCGGGCCTGGCACCAGAACAGCAACTCGGCGTCCTGCTTTTGCAGGGCTTCGCGGGCGGCGGTGAAGGCTTCGGTGGCGGAATGCTCAGGCGGCAACTCGTAGGTGACCGAAGTGGTCTGGCCGCGCGCCGTGACCTGGCCGTCAAAGCGCAACTGGCCGCTGATCTTGCGGATCGAGCCCAGCGGATAGATCCGCTCAAGCTCCACAGGAGGGCGATAGTCGACGATCTGCGCATCGGCCAGACGCGGCACGATCTGCAAATCCTGGCTGCCGGGCACGTCGGCGGCGAACGAAACGGAACTGAAACAGCACAGCGCCAACAGACTGAGTGACCGCATAGTCAGGCTCATCGGATCGGCATGGCTTGGCGGGTCGGGGGCGCAGCGGTATAGAAATCCATCGTGTTTGTCTCCCATTTCAACCCGCCCAGCCTCGACAGTTGCCCGGTGCAAGTCAAGGAATGGCGAAGAAGCGATTGAAACAGTCTGCGACAAGGTCGGCACCGGACTCATCGTTCAGGTGCAAATGATGCCCGCCCGCCAGCTGTTCCTGGCTAAAGGGTAGCCGCTCCAGCAACTCCGGATGTTTGGCCAGCATGCCGTCGGCGGCCACCACCAGTTGCGCCGGGCAGGTGATGCGCTGGACGAAAGCCATCGCCTGCTCTTGAGTCAGGCGCAGCGGTGACGGCAGGGTCAGGCGATTGTCGGTGCGCCAGGTATAACCGCCGGGCACCGGCATCAGGCCGCGCTGCGCCAGCAGTTCGGCGGCTTCGCGGCTGACCGCCACCAGCCCCTTCATCCGCGCTTCGATGGCACGATCAAGGGTGTTGTAGACCGGCTTGCGCTTCTCGCGCAAATCCAGTTGCGCCTGCAGGGCCATGCCCATGCGCTCGGCAGCATTTTCGCCTTTGTCCGTAGGAGGAATCACCCCGTCGATCAACGCCAGGTGGCTGATGCGCTCCGGCAACGAACCGGCCAGCACCAGCGAAACGATCGCGCCCATCGAATGCCCGAGCAGGCCGAAGCGCTTCCAGCCCAATTGCTCGGCGACCTGCAACACGTCGTGCGCATAGTCCCACAACGCATAACCGGCGCCGTTGGGCCGATGCCCGGAATGCCCATGCCCGGCCATGTCCAGCGCGATGATGCGCAGGCCTTTGAGCTTGGGCGCCAGGCGCGCAAAGCTGTTGGCGTTGTCGAGCCAGCCATGCAGGGCAATCACCGGCAGACCGTCCTCGGGGCCGAACAAGTGCGCGGCCAGTTCGATATGCGGCAGGCTCAAGCGCACTTCTTCGAAGGTCGGGCTCATGCGCAGTCCTTCTGTTGGCGGCGCTCCCAGCGCGTAAACAGCTCTTTGAGCAGGCGCGCCGTGTCTTGCGGACGTTCCAGCGGAAACATGTGCCCGCCCGGCATGCTCAGTGCTTCACCCTGCGGCAGGCGCCCGACGAATCGGCTGTGATGACGCATGACCACCCGACTCTTGTGCCCACGCACCACCGCCAGCGGCACTTTCAGCTGACGAGTGCGACCGGGACTGGTGTGCGGCACGCCGCGATAGATGCTGATTTCAGTGGCCGGATCAAAGCGCAGACGCAGCTTGTCGCCAACCGTATGCAGCCCGTGCTGCAGGTAGGCATCGAAGCATTCCGGATCGAAACCGCGAAACAGGGTCTTGCCGGCAAAATAGCTGCGCGCCGTGTCGAGATCGGCGAACTCTTCGCGCCGCCCCAACGTACGTCCGGCCGGGGTCAGTTTGTCGATAAAACCGAAGCGCTTGGCCGCGCGGATCACCCACTGGTCTGTGCGAGTCAGCACCGGCGAGTCGAGCATGACCACGCCGCGATACAGCTCAGGGCAACGCAACGCCGCGTGCAGGTGCAACACACCGCCAAACGAATGGCCGACGCCCCACACCGGCTGATCCTGTTGCTGCAGATGGTGGATCAGTTCGTCGACCAGGTTGTACCAGTTGTCGTCCGCCGGGAAACGCGGGTCATGGGCATGCTGTTCCAGATGCGCGACCCGATACTCGGGCGCCAGCGCCGCGAACAACTTGCCATAGGTGCCCGAGGGAAACCCGTTGGCGTGGGCGAAAAAGATCGGTTGCGACATGCAGGTTTATCCATGAGCGGAAACATGCCGCTGATTGTCCGCAAGAGCGCGGCCCTGAGCAATGACCGTAACTGCCAGGAATGATGACAGTCCGGTCATGGCGATGGCGCATCTGACCTCAACGCGCCGGTGGCTGCTCGCCCAGTGGCACCACCGCCATGGTCAACCGCGACACACAACTGGCCTTGCCCTCGTCACTGGTCAGGCGGATATCCCAGACATGCGTGGTGCGGCCGATGTGAATCGGTTTGGCCACCGCGGTCACGCGCCCGCTGCGCAAACCGCGCAAATGGTTGGCATTGATCTCCAGCCCCACGCAGTAGAACTTGCTGGCATCGATGCACAGATAACTGGCCATCGAACCGACGGTTTCCGCCAGCACCACCGAGGCGCCGCCGTGCAGCAGACCGTAAGGCTGGTGGGTGCGGTGGTCGATGACCATGCTCGCCGTCAGCGATTCCTCGTCGAAGGACTCGAAACGGATATCCAGCACTTCGCCGATGGTGTTTTTCTGGATTGCGTTCAACTGCTCGATGTTCGGAGTGGTGCGCCACAAGCTCATCGCAGGCTTCCTTTGTTGTTTTGGTGGTCACTCAATCCTGCCACAGCACCGCCTCGCTGCGCGCGCTCCATTCTTCAAACCGCGCGCCGTAGGTGTCTTCAATGACGTTGCGCTTGATCTTCAAGGTCGGCGTGAGAAAACCGTTTTCCACCGCCCAACTGTCCTTGACCACCACCAGCCGGCGCAGGCGTTCGTGCTTGTCGAGCACGGCGTTGACATCTTCCAGCAGTTTTTCCAGGCTCGAATGCAGGCTGGCCCGCCCCTCCTCCTGATTGACCGTCGACAGTACGCACAAGCCCAGCGGCGCACTCAGGCCATCGCCGACCACACAGACCTGTTCGATCCGTGAGTGCACCGCCAGCCGGTTTTCAATCGGGGCCGGGGCCACATATTTGCCTTTGCTGGTCTTGAAGATTTCCTTGAGCCGGCCGGTCAGGCGCAAGCGTCCCTCGGCATCCAGCTCACCCTTGTCGCCGGTACGCAGGAAGCCGTCCTCGGT
Organism: Pseudomonas sp. lyk4-TYG-107; assembly: GCF_030209055.1. Classification (NCBI taxonomy): domain Bacteria; kingdom Pseudomonadati; phylum Pseudomonadota; class Gammaproteobacteria; order Pseudomonadales; family Pseudomonadaceae; genus Pseudomonas; species Pseudomonas sp. lyk4-TYG-107. The sequence goes on along the minus strand of NZ_JARVST010000010.1, from coordinate 64,485 downwards.
GAGGGTCTCGGCGGTTTTCTGCGGCTCCTTGAAATAGCCGAGCATGTTCGCCTGACTGCGCACCTGCACCTCGCCGGACTCGTCGATCCGCACCTCGACCTCCGGGCAAGGTTTGCCGATCCAGCCCTGTTTGTACTGGCCCGGCAGGCAGATGTGCGAGTAGCCGCAACTCTCGGTCATGCCATACACCTCCAGCACATCGAGGCCGAGTTTCTGATACCAACTGAGCAAGGTCTGCGGCACCGGTGCCGCACCGGACAGCGCCACGCGCAAGGCATCAAGGCCCAGGCCGGCCAGCACCTTGTGCCCGACCCGCTTGCCAAGGAACGGCAGGCCGAGCAGGAAATCCAGGCGCTTGGCCGGGATCTTGCCGTACACGCCCATCTGGAATTTGGTCCAGATCCGCGGCACGCCGAACATCGCCGTGGGCCGCGCCCGCTGCAGGTCGGTGATGAAGGTGTCGAGGCTTTCGGCGAAGAACACGGTCTGCCCGGTGTAGATCGAGGCCAGCTCAACGAACATGCGTTCGGCGACATGGCACAGCGGCAGGTACGACAGCAGCCGGTCTTGCTCGTTAAGCCCGAACAGTTGCGTGCCGCGAGTCGTGGCGAACCCCAGATTGGCAAAACTGTGCATCACGCCTTTGGGCAACCCGGTGGTGCCGGAGGTGTAGATGATGGTTGCCAGTTGCTCGGCAGCAGGACGCGGGTCGTCCTGGATCGGCGAGCTTTTTTGCAGGTCATCCCAACTGAAATCGAACTCGCCGGGCGGGTGCAGCGGCAGGCTGATGGTCGGCAAATCCGCCGGCACACCGACGGACATGCCCGGCCAGTCATCAAGCTTGCCAATGAACGCCAGCACACTTTCCGAATGCGTCAGCACCTGATTCACCGAGTCGGCGGTGAGGTTGGGATACAGCGGCACCGAGACGTGCCCGGCCATCCAGATCGCCAGATCGGCAATGATCCAGTGCGCGCAGTTTTTCGAGATCAGCGCGATGTGGCTGCCCTGCGGTAATTCCCGCGCGCGCAGCCAGTGCGCGGCGCAACGCGCTTGATGACCGACGTCGGCCCAGGTCAGGGTCTCGACCTGCCCGCCGCCGATGGGCTGCACCAGAAAACGCTGGCGCGAGTGCCGGGCCTCACGCTCGTAGAACACGTCCAGCGGCAAACGGAAGGCGGCAGACATGCGACTCGCTCCTGTTTTTTGGGTCTGGAGCAAGCGTAGTCAACCAAGCAAGTGCTTGGTTGGAAAATTCAAACAAATAATTTCAACTGAAAATGAGGGCCCTGTGGGAGCGGGCTTGCTCGCGAATGCGGTCTATCAGTGACATTTACAGTGACTGACACAGCGCATTCGCGAGCAAGCCCGCTCCCACAAGGAATCAGCGTCAGGGGTGCTTGAGGCTGTTGAGGGTCATCGAGCCGATCAGCAGTTCTGGACTTTCCAGCTCGGCAAGACCAGCGGTGCCGACCTTCTCCGGCGGATATCCGGCGCCATGCTGCAGATAGCTCAGCAGGTTGCCCACCAACGGGTTGTGACTGACCAGCAGCACATTGCTCACCGACACCAGTTGATCGGTGACCTTGTCCGGATCGCTCTCTGGCTTCAGCCAATCGACCGTGCGGATCTCCGGCTCGAACCCCAGCGCCTCGCGGACAATCTGTGCGGTCTGTTGCGCACGCAGATAAGGGCTGGCGTAGATCGCCGTCAGTGGCTGGCCGATCAATTGCGCGGCGCTGCTCAACGCTTCTTTGCGACCGTGTTCGGTCAACGACCGCTCGGAGTCAGGGCACGAGCCGTAAGGCACCGCCTCGCCGTGACGCAACACCCAGAGTTTCATAGCTTGGGTTCCTCATCGCGGGCCGGATGCGGCGCTGGCGGCACGGCGTGCGGCGCTTCGCCTTCCGGGGCACGCGGGGTTGGCCAGTCGGCAAACGGCCAGGGTTTCTGGTCGCTGTGAAAGCTGCCGAAGCGGCCGATCTGCGCGAGGAACTGGCTCAGGCTGTCGCCGAAATTCATCAGGCTGGCGCTCGGCGCGCCGTAAATCAAACGATAGATCAGTTGCACCAGCACCACGGCGCCGAGGATGAACTGCGCCACTTGCCAGACCAGCACGTAGACGATCATCCACAGCACCCGCAGGAGAATGGATTCGTACTTGGCTTCGGTTTTCGGATCGTTCATGGCTCGCTTCCTGTTGAATCAGTTGAAACCGCTGGTGGAAATAAAGTCGACGTCGGTTTTCGGTTCGGCACGCATCAGTAGACCGATCACCTGCTCCAGCGTGCGTCCTTCAAACAGAATCGCATGCAGCCCGGCGACCAGCGGCATGTACACGCCAACCTCCTGGGACTTGGCCTTGAGCACCTTCAGGGTGTTCACGCCTTCGGCGACTTCGCCCAGACGCGACACCGCTTCATCAAGGCTCAAGCCCTGACCGAGGGCAAACCCGACCTGATAGTTGCGGCTCTTCGGCGACGAGCAGGTGACGATCAAATCACCGACCCCGGCCAGACCGAGGAAGGTCATCGGATTGGCACCCTGGTTCACCGCGAACCGGGTCATCTCGGCCAGGGCGCGAGTGATCAGCATGCTCTTGGTGTTCTCGCCCATCTCCAGCGCCACCGCCATGCCGGCGATGATCGCGTAAACGTTTTTCAACGCCCCACCCAGCTCGACACCGAAACGGTCAGCACTGGCGTAAACGCGGAAGGTGCGACCATGCAACGCAGCCTGTACCGCTTTGCAGAGTTCTTCGTCTTCGCTGGCGACCACGGTGGCGGTCAGCGCGTGTTCAGCGATCTCCCGCGCCAGGTTCGGCCCGGACAGCACACCGATGCGCGCCTGCGGGGCGATCTCTTCGAGGATCTGGCTCATCAGTTTGAAGGTGTGCGCTTCGATGCCCTTGGTCAGGCTGACCAGCATCTTGCCGCTCAGGCGCTCGGCGTGGGCGGCCAGCACCGTGCGCAATGCGCTCGAGGGTAGCGCGACGAAGCACAGCTCGCAGGCGTCGAGGGTGGCCTGCAGGTCAGTGACCGCAGTCACTCCCGGCAGAATCTTGATGCCTTTGAGGTAACGCGGATTCTCGCGGTTGACCCGGATGGCCTCGGCCTGCTCGGGGTCACGCATCCACTGCCGGACTTGATGGCCGTTCTCGGCCAATAGATTGGCCACGGCGGTACCAAAACTTCCGCCTCCCAGGACCGCAATCGGGCGCTGTTCAGTCATATGCAATCCGTTAATCCATACCAGTGGCGATGCCGGCATTATACGGGGCGACCGGAGCGCGGCCAGCCCCTGCGTCAATTACCGACACTTGTAGGAAGAAGACCAATAAAGCCGAGGAAAATGCCCGCATCGTGACTGGAAAAGTCACTGTCCTCGGTTAACATGCGCGCCAATTCTTTGCGATCAAGGCCGTGCCGTGTCTTTTGGCTCTCCCCCCTCGCGTTCGTCACTGCTGCTGGCGCTGCTGTTCAGCCCGGTGTTGCAGGCGGACGACCTGTTTGTCGACAGCGAAACGCTGCCGCAGGTGCTGACGGCTACGCGCCTGAAACAGACGCCGGCGGAAGTGCCGGGGAGCATGACCGTGCTTGACAGTGAGCTGATCAACGCCAGCGGCGCGCGGGACATCAGCGAGTTGCTGCGGCTGGTGCCGGGGATGATGGTCGGCAACATCAGCGGCAATCAGGCGGCGGTCAATTATCACGGGACCAATGCCAGTGAAGCGCGGCGCATGCAGGTGCTGATCGATGGCCGCTCGGTGTACCGCGCAGGCCTGGCCACGGTGGACTGGAGTGACATTCCGGTGGCCATGGAAGACATCGAGCGCATCGAGGTTTTCCGTGGGCCGAACACCGTCAGCTACGGCGCCAACGCGCTGATGGCGGTGGTCAACATCATCACCCGCAACCCGGCGGACAGCCACGGCACGCGCCTGAAGGTCACCCGAGGCCAGCGCGGCATCAACGACTTCTATGCCAGCCAGGGCACGGGGTGGAATGGCGGCGACTTGCGCCTGTCGCTGTCCGGCCAGGAAGACGATGGCTTCGACAGCGACCGCACCGGCGCCGATTATCGCGACAGCCGCCGCTTGAACCGCTTCAGCCTCGCCGTCAGCCAGACCCTGAGCGACAACCAGAGCCTCGACTGGCAGATCAACGCGAAGGACGGCAGCAACCAGCGGCCCTACACCTACCACCCGGTGTTCTCGGGGATTACCGCTGCCGGGAACAATTCCGACGTGGTCGCCAAGGATTACGCCGGCTCGGTGCGCTGGAATCTCGACATCAATCCCGAACACAGCCTTTACATACAAGGTTCAGCCCAACACTGGGATCGCCAGCAAGTGTGGCGCGCCTGCGATGCCGAAGTGTCGTTCAGCCCGCAACTGACCCAACTGTGGCAACTCAACCCGAACTACACCGAACGCCTGGCGCGCAACATCACCCGCTTCACCGGCCCCGGTCCGGAAGCCGGAACGCCGCAGGAAATGGCCCTCGCCAATCAGGTGCTGAATCAGTGGCGCAACGGTGCCAGCCAGACCTTGTGCGGCGACATCGATCAAAGCGCCCGCGAATCACGCTACGACCTCGAATTGCAGGACACCCTCAGCCTGTCCGACAGTCTGCGGCTGGTCAGTGGCCTGAACTATCGTTACGACCGGGCCGACTCCGAGACCTACTTCAACGGCACGCTGGACGACACCACCTGGCGCGCGTTCGGCCAACTGGAGTGGCGCGCTAGTGAACACTGGCTGTTGCAGGGTGGCGCCATGTTCGAAAACACCCAATTGATCGGCAGTTCGCTGACGCCCCGCTTCGCGATCAACTACCTGATCAACCCACGCCATGGCCTGCGCGCGGTGTACTCGGAGGCGATCCGCTCGCCGGACATGTTCGAGAACAACGTCAACTGGAGCTATCAGGTGAGCAACCTGCGGCCGTCCGCCTATGGTCAGTCTTCGGCGCGCTACTTCGTCAAGACCCGTGGCCCGGGCAATCTCGATCAGGAACACATGCGCTCGCGCGAACTGGGCTACAACGGCTATTTCGCAGAGCTGGGGCTGGCCGTGGACGTGAAGCTGTTCTACGACGAAATCACCGGGATGATCAGCGAGCCGCTGCGCAACAACCAGTACATCGCCAGCAACGCCAACAGCTCACGCTTTCGCGGCAGCGAAACCCAGCTCGACTGGCGCCTGAGCATGATCGATCGCCTGCGCTTCACTTACGCTTTCGTCGACGCCGAAGCGAGCAATCCGCTGGATCAACAATTCACCTCGCGCAACAGCGGTTCTGCCGGCTGGCTGCGTGATTGGGGCCACGGCTGGAACAGCGCCCTGTTCTATTACGGCGACAACGCGCTCAACGGCTACCGCTTCGAACGGGTCGACACGCGCATCGCCAAACGCATCCCGCTGGGCAAGGCGCAACTGCAACTGGCCGGCGTGCTGCAGCAGCGGCTCGATAATGAACCGACCACTTTCGTCGACAACAATTACGACGAACGCCGGGTGCTGTACTTCAGCGCCGAGCTGGAGTTCTAGGGTGCGCTACGCCACGCCAAACAAGACGCCAACCCTTGGCCACTGGCTGGCCGGTGTCTGTCTGTTTTTGACCGCGTGGCTGCACGGCGTGGCGGTGCAAGCCGCCGATATTCTGTTGACCGGCGCCGAAGAAAGCCCCGGGGTGCAAGCCTTCGTCCAGGCCCTGAGCGAGCTGCGTCCCACCGACAACGTGCGGTTCCAGCCGCTGGCCAGCCTGCCGGCGCCGGGCAAGTTGCCGAGCAATCTGCGGATGATTCTGCTCGACCTGCCCAGCCTCGACTGGCGTCTGCAGGAGCCCCAGGGCCCGGCGACGCTGGTGTTGCGCATCAGCCGACTGCAAGCGCGGCAACGCCTGGGTAGCGCACAACCGCCGCACTTGAGTCTGCTGTGGAGCGACCCGCCGCTGGGGCGGCAACTGCAACTGATTCGACGGATTCTGCCGCAGGTGCGCCGGGTCGGCGTGCTGTTCGACCAACACAGCGAATTCCTGCTCAAGGAGCTGCATCAGGCCGCAGCGCCGCTGAATCTGCAAATCGTCAGCCAGCGTTGGGACAACACCCAGGACAGTCGCCCGTTGCAAAGCGTGCTGAGAAACAGTGATGTGTTGCTGGGCCTCGACGATCCCGATCTGTACAACCCGAAAACCGCGAAAAACCTGTTGCTCAGCAGTTACTCCCGGCAAGTGGCGCTGGTCGGGCCGAACGCGGCGTTCGTGCGCGCCGGCAGCCTCGCCAGCACTTACAGCGATCAGCCCGACTGGCTGGCGATCCTTGACCAGTTGCTGGATCGCCCGCCGGCGACGTGGCCGCGCACGCTCTACCCCGATCGTTTCAAGGTCTCAAGTAATGTGCAGGTCGCTCGTTCCCTGGGTATCGAGCCAATCGATGAAGCGTCTGTAGCCCGCCAGTTGGCTGAAGGAGAAAGCCACCCATGAATCTGCGTCGCCGCTGGGACATCAACACCCGCACGCAATTGATCAGCCTCGGCCCGGCCCTGCTGCTCACGCTGCTGCTGATCAGTTTCTTTACCTTCGTGCGAATTCAGGATTTACGGCAGGAGCTCAATCACACCGGGCAATTGATCGCCAACCAACTGGCGCCCGCCACCGAGTACGGGGTGATTTCCGGCAACAACGAAGTGCTGGAAAGCCTGCTCAAAGCGACCCTGGCCACACCGAACGTGCGCTTTCTGGAAGTGCAGGACAGCGCCAACCGGATTCTCGCCTACGTTGAGCAAGCCGCCGACGCGCACAACCGCCCGCATCAGGTCGAGGTGTTCCAGGCCCCGGTGCGCCTGCAACGGATCGCCCTCAACAGCGATTTTTTCCACGACGCCAAAGCCAGCAACAACGTGACCAGCGAAGACTATCTGGGCCGGGTGATCGTCGGTCTGTCCAACGATGCCTTCAGTCAGCGCCAGCAGGAAATTCTGCTCAAGGCCGGGATTCTGGCGTTGTTTGCCCTGCTCTTCACGTTTGTTCTGGCGCGGCGTCTGGCCGGCAGTCTGTCAGCGCCGATTCGCGATATCGGCAACGCGGTCAAGGCGATTCAGCAGGGCGATTACAAGACCCCGCTGCCGATCGTCGATGACACCGAGTTGGGCGCGCTGTCGCAGCACATCAACAACCTCGCCCAGGCACTGGAACAGGCCAGCCGCGAACAGCATCAGGCGATGGCGCAACTGATCCAGACCCGCGAGGAAGCGGAAAAGGCCAACAATGCCAAATCCGATTTCCTGGCGATGATGAGCCACGAACTGCGCACCCCCATGAACGGCGTGCTGGGCATGTTGCAGTTGCTGGAAACCACCGACATGACCGAGGAGCAGATCGAGTACGCGGCGCTTGCTTCGGAGTCGACCGAACATCTGCTGAAAGTCATCAATGACATCCTCGACTTCTCGCGGATCGAACGCTCGGAGCTGGAACTGGAGCACATCCCGTTCAACCTCGCCGACCTGATCGGCGCTTGCGCCCAGTCGTTCCAGCACAGCGCGGTGCAGCGTGGCCTGGACCTGAATCTGCGGATCCCCGAGGACATGCGCGACTTGCAGGTGCAGGGCGACCCGACGCGGATCCGGCAGATTCTGGTCAATCTGGTGGGCAACGCCTTGAAGTTCACCGAGCGCGGCCGGGTCAGCATCGAGGCGCAGTGGCAGTCGCTGGATCACGAGTTGCTGTGGTTCACCTGTTCGGTGCGCGACAGTGGCATCGGTATCTCCTCGGAAAGCCTGGAGTTGATGTTCAATGCGTTCCAGCAGGCCGACAGTTCGATTTCCCGGCGCTACGGCGGCACCGGCCTCGGCTTGCCGATCGCCCGCACCCTGGCCGAACGCATGGGCGGGACGTTGCGCGCGCAAAGCGAAGAAGGCCTGGGGTCGGTGTTCACCCTGGAAATCCCGCTGGCCTTATATAAGCAGACGTTGCCGCAACTGGCTGCACCGCGCGCGGCCAATGGCAACGGGCATGGTGAGGGGCGCAATGTGTTGCTGGTGGAGGACAACCCGGTCAACCAGACGGTCATCGAAGCCATGCTGCGCAGCCTCGGCTTTACTGTCAGCGTCGCCACCGATGGCGCGCAAGCGGTGCGCAGCGCCGAAGGCAATGATTTCGAAGTGATTCTGATGGACTGCCGCCTGCCGATCATCGACGGTTACGAGGCGACTCGGCAGATCCGTCAACTGCCCGGACGCGGCGAGGTACCGATCATCGCGCTGACCGCCAACGCCTTGCAGGGCGACCGCGAAACCTGCCTGTCGGCGGGCATGAACGATTACCTGGCCAAGCCGTTCAAACGCAATGACCTACAACAGATTCTGCAGCGCTGGGTGCAGTAGTGACGGTTTTTCGACCATCTGCGACTGGCGTGAAAAGCGAAAGTGCGGCAGTCTTAGGCACCCGAACAAGCCTCAAAAGAGGCTTGAATAAAAATTTCAGTGCACAAGTGTACATTCATGTCCTTGGTGCTGTGACTTTCACCACAACGCAATAGTCTATGAGTAGGCTGCCGGTACGAGGCATGAACGCGTCGATCGGCCGGGAAGATTTGCCCCACCTGCCGCATGGGATTATTGAGGAGCTCGCATGACCAAACAAAACGCCTTTACTCGGGAAGACCTGCTGCGCTGCAGTCGCGGTGAGCTGTTCGGCCCAGGTAACGCGCAACTGCCCGCCCCGAACATGCTGATGGTGGATCGCATCACCCTGATCAGCGAAGAAGGCGGCAAGTACGGCAAAGGTGAATTGGTCGCCGAGCTGGATATCAACCCTGACCTGTGGTTCTTCGCGTGCCACTTCGAAGGCGATCCGGTAATGCCGGGCTGCCTGGGTCTGGACGCCATGTGGCAACTGGTCGGCTTCTTCCTGGGCTGGCAAGGCCTGCCGGGCCGTGGCCGTGCGCTGGGTTCGGGCGAAGTGAAATTCTTCGGCCAGGTCCTGCCGACCGCCAAGAAAGTCACCTACAACATTCATATCAAACGCGTCCTCAAGGGCAAGCTGAACCTGGCCATCGCCGACGGTTCGGTGACTGTCGACGGTCGCGAAATCTACACCGCCGAAGGCCTTCGCGTCGGCGTGTTCACCTCCACTGACAACTTCTAAGGGTTATTCGCATGCGCCGCGTCGTTATCACTGGTCTGGGCATTGTTTCGTGCCTGGGCAATGACAAAGAGACCGTCTCCGCTAACCTGCGTGCAAGCCGCCCTGGCATCCGGTTCAACCCGGAATATGCTGAAATGGGTCTGCGTAGCCAGGTTTCCGGCTCCATCGACCTCAACCTTGAAGAACTGATCGATCGCAAGATCTATCGTTTCGTCGGCCACGCAGCGGCTTACGCCTACCTGGCCATGAAAGACGCGATCACTGACTCCGGCCTGACCGAAGAGCAAGTGTCCAACCCGCGTACCGGCCTGATCGCCGGCTCCGGCGGCGCGTCGACCCTGAACCAGATGGAAGCGCTGGACATCCTGCGCGAGAAAGGCGTGAAGCGCGTTGGCCCATACCGTGTAACGCGGACCATGAGCAGCACCGTTTCCGCGTGCCTGGCCACGCCGTTCAAGATCAAGGGCCTGAACTACTCCATCGCTTCTGCCTGCGCCACCAGTGCTCACTGCATCGGTACCGCCATGGAACAGATCCAGATGGGCAAGCAGGACATCGTCTTCGCCGGTGGCGGTGAAGAAGAGCACTGGAGCCAGTCGTTCCTGTTCGACGCGATGGGCGCCCTGTCCAGCAAGCGCAACGACACCCCGGAGCAAGCCTCCCGCGCCTACGACGCCGACCGTGACGGTTTCGTCATCGCTGGTGGTGGCGGCATGGTCGTGGTTGAAGAGCTGGAACACGCTCTGGCCCGTGGTGCCAAGATCTACGCCGAAATCGTTGGCTACGGCGCAACGTCCGACGGCTACGACATGGTTGCCCCAAGTGGCGAAGGCGCGATCCGCTGCATGCAGATGGCAATGTCCACCGTCGACACCCCGATCGACTACCTGAACACCCACGGCACCTCGACTCCGGTCGGCGACGTCGCGGAAATGAAAGGTGTGCGTGAAGTGTTCGGCGACAAGGCTCCAGCGATCAGCTCGACCAAGAGCCTGTCCGGTCACTCCCTGGGCGCCGCCGGCGTTCACGAAGCGATCTACTGCATGCTGATGATGGAAGGCAACTTCATCGCCGGCTCCGCCAACATCGACGAACTGGACCCTGAAGTGGCCGATCTGCCGGTGCTGACCAAGACCCGCGAAAACGCCACCATCAACACCGTGATGAGCAACAGCTTCGGCTTCGGCGGCACTAACGCCACGCTGGTGCTGAAGCGTTGGGAAGGCAAATAAGCCCCCGCTGCTGAGCCACACATGAAAACGCCCCGACTGGTTCGGGGCGTTTTTTTTCGTCTGGAGAAAGTCGCCAGGCACTCCGCTCCCACAGGGGATATCAGTGCGCCTGAAAATGAAACTTCTGTCATGAAACCTTGCACCCTGCGACCGAATGTCGCGGATTACGCGGGCTGCAGCACTGTTGCAAAAACCGCAACAACACCTTGCGCAAATCAAGCGTTTACTTAGCAAGCTAACAAATCATATAAAAGAGTCCTGCACACGCCTTGCTGCAGATAACTTGAGATTTGGAGCTAGCAGATGACTGTAAAAGTAACTGAACGCGACGATTCACACATGTCCCACGAAGGCGTAGCCGCCGGTATCCGCATCTGGGATGTGCATCAACAAGACTTGCTGGTCGGCATGTTCCACAACGAGATCGACGCCCACAACTACAAGGCCGAACTTGAACTGCAGGAACAGCAGCGGGATCTGAAATCCGCCTGAAGCAACCACAGCATTGAAAACGACAAACCCCGCCATGAGCGGGGTTTGTCGTTATTACAGCTTTATCGGTTTACCACATCAGGTCATCCGGGATCTGATAGGCCGCGTACGGATCGTCCTCGGCATTGACCTCTTCGGTCTGCACGTTGAGCTGCACGATACGTTGCGGGTCGCGCTCCTGGATCTTCAGGGCCGCTTCACGAGGGATCACTTCGTAGCCGCCGGCATGGTGCACGATCGCCAGCGAGCCGCTGCTGAGCTTGTTGCGCATCAACGTATTGACCGAGATGCGCTTGACCTTCTTGTCGTCGACGAAGTTGTAGTAGTCCTCGGTGGTCAGCTTCGGCAGACGCGAGACTTCGATCAACTGCTTGACCTGCGCGGCACGGGCCTTGGCCTCGGCTTTCTCCTGCTGCTGACGGTTCAACTCCTGATCGCGCTTGACCTTCTCGGCCATGGCTTCCTGAGCGGCGCGCTGCTGCGAATCATCCAGCTCGGCCTGCCCTTTGTGGGCCAGACGCTGTTGCTTCTGCTTGTCTTTGCTGACCTGCTTGGCCTGCTTTTGGTTGACCAGACCTGCTTTGAGCAACTGGTCGCGAAGGGAAAGGCTCATTAATGCTTACTCACTTGGGCAACGGCTCAGCCGCAGCTGGGCAAATTCTTTTCCTGACGTTTGGCTTCACCCCACAGGGCGTCCAACTCTTCGAGGGTGCAATCTTCCATGGGACGACGGGTGTCGCGCAATGCCTGTTCGATAAAACGGAAACGTCTTTCAAACTTGGCGTTGGCGCCACGCAGCGCGGTTTCCGGATCGACCTTCAGGTGCCGGGCCAGATTGACCACGGAAAACAGCAGATCGCCGATCTCGTCGGCCACCGCTTGCGGATCGTTTTCAGACATGGCTTCGAGCACTTCATCGAGCTCTTCGCGCACTTTGTCCAGCACCGGCAACGCATCCGGCCAGTCGAAACCGACCTGCCCGGCACGCTTTTGCAACTTGGCCGAGCGCGACAGTGCCGGCAGCGCGGCAGGTACATCATCGAGCAGTGACAGCTGCTCGGGCGCGGCGGATTTCTCGGCGCGTTCTTCGGCCTTGATCTCTTCCCAGCGCTGCTTGACCTGCTCTTCGCTCAAGCGTGGTACGTCCAGCGGCGCATACAGATCGCCGGTGGGGAACACGTGCGGATGGCGGCGGATCAGCTTGCGAGTGATGCTGTCGATCACCCCGGCGAATTCGAAGCGCCCTTCTTCCTTGGCCAACTGGCTGTAATAAACCACCTGAAACAGCAGATCACCCAGCTCGCCCTGCAAGTGATCGAAGTCGCCCCGCTCGATGGCGTCGGCCACTTCGTAGGCTTCTTCGAGGGTGTGCGGGACGATGGTCGCGTAGGTTTGCTTGATGTCCCACGGGCAACCGTACTGCGGGTCGCGCAGGCGGTTCATCAGGTGGAGCAGGTCTTCAAGGCTGTGCATCATTTTTCTGTCTCACCACAAAACCATTGTGGGAGCGAGCCTGCTCGCGAAAGCGGTGTGTCTGCAACAACCTTGTCGGCTGACACACCCTCTTCGCGAGCAGGCTCGCTCCCACAGAAAAACGACATCACGGGGTACGGTTACGCCGCGTCTCGATGATGTTCGGCAACTGCGAAATCCGCCCCAGCAAGCGCCCCAGCGCATCCAGCCCGGGAATCTCGATGGTCAGCGACATCAACGCAGTGTTGTCTTCCTTGTTCGAGCGGGTGTTGACCGCCAGCACGTTGATCCGCTCGTTGAGCAGCACCTGCGAGACGTCCCGCAGCAGACCGGAACGGTCGTAGGCGCGGATGACGATGTCCACCGGATAGGTGAGCACCGGCACCGGGCCCCAGCTGACCTGGATGATCCGCTCCGGCTCGCGCCCGGCCAGTTGCAGCACCGAGGCGCAGTCCTGCCGGTGAATGCTCACGCCACGACCCTGAGTGATGTAGCCGACGATCGCGTCGCCCGGCAGCGGCTGGCAGCAGCCAGCCATCTGCGTCATCAGATTGCCGACGCCCTGGATCTGGATGTCGCCGCGCTTGCCCGGCTTGTAACCGGTAGCTTTGCGCGGGATCAACTCCAGCTGTTCGTTGCCACGCTCCGGCTCGACCAATTGCTGCGCCAGGTTGACCAGTTGCGCCAGACGCAGGTCGCCGGCACCGAGGGCGGCGAACATGTCTTCGGCGGTTTTCATGTTGGCCTTTTCGGCCAGCTTGTCGAAATCCACCGCCGGCAGACCGAGGCGATTGAGTTCGCGCTCGATCAGGGTTTTACCGGCCGCGACGTTCTGGTCACGGGCCTGCAACTTGAACCAGTGAACGATTTTCGCCCGCGCCCGCGAGGTGGTGACGTAGCCCAGGTTCGGGTTCAGCCAGTCGCGGCTCGGCGTACCGTGCTTGCTGGTGATGATCTCGACCTGTTCACCGGTCTGCAGGCTGTAGTTGAGCGGCACGATCCGCCCGTTGATCTTCGCGCCACGGCAGTTGTGCCCGATTTCGGTGTGCACGCGATAGGCGAAGTCCAGCGGCGTCGCGCCCTTCGGCAAGTCGATGGCATGACCGTCCGGGGTGAAGATGTAGACCCGGTCCGGTTCGATATCGACCCGCAGCTGTTCGGCCAGACCACCGATGTCGCCCAGCTCTTCGTGCCATTCGAGCACCTGCCGCAGCCAGGAGATTTTCTCTTCGTAGTGGTTCGAGCCGGATTTGACGTCGGTGCCCTTGTAGCGCCAGTGCGCGCAGACGCCGAGCTCGGCCTCTTCGTGCATCGAGTGCGTACGAATCTGCACTTCGAGAACCTTGCCTTCCGGGCCGATTACCGCGGTGTGCAGCGAGCGGTAGCCGTTCTCTTTCGGGTTGGCGATGTAGTCGTCGAATTCCTTCGGGATGTGCCGCCACAGGGTGTGGACGATGCCGAGCGCGGTGTAGCAGTCGCGCATTTCCGGCACCAGCACGCGCACGGCGCGCACGTCGTAGATCTGGCTGAATTCCAGACCCTTGCGCTGCATTTTGCGCCAGATCGAATAGATGTGTTTGGCCCGGCCGCTGATATCGGCGTCGACGCCGGTGGCCTGCAATTCGTCCTTGAGCTGGGTCATCACATCGCTGATGAACCGCTCACGGTCCAGCCGTCGCTCGTGGAGCAGCTTGGCGATCTGTTTGTATTGATCGGGTTCCAGGTACCGGAAGGACAAGTCCTCCAGTTCCCACTTGATATGACCGATGCCGAGTCGATGCGCGAGCGGCGCATAGATGTCGAAGACTTCCCGGGCGACGCGGTTGCGCTTCTCGTCGTCAGCGGTTTTCACCGCGCGAATGGCGCAGGTACGTTCGGCCAGTTTGATCAGCGCGACACGAACGTCGTCGACCATCGCCACCAGCATCTTGCGCAGGTTTTCCACCTGGCCTTGGGTGCCCATCACCATCGACTGGCGCGGGCTGAGGCTGGCACTGATCGCCGCCATGCGCTGCACGCCGTCGATCAGTTTGGCCACGACGGGACCGAAGCGCTGGCTGACCGCCGCGAGCTCGATCTGGCCCTCGCGAACACCGCGATAAAGCACCGCCGCGACCAGCGAATCCTGATCGAGTTTGAGATCGGCGAGGATCTCGGCGATCTCCAGTCCCGTGCTGAAACTGCCGGAGCCTTCGGCCCACAGATTCTTCTTGGCATTGGACTGCTGTTCGGCCTCGCGAGCGAACTCGCAGGCTTCTTTCAAGGCTTCGCGATCCAGTGCCATGTCGACACTGACCGCGTGATCGAGCCAAGCCTCGAGATTGATACTGCCGTCAGTGTTGATCGGCTGGTGTGCTCTCACCTGTACCATGCTGCTTTACCTTCCCTACGACGCAGATTCAATGCGTCAAATCGCTGACCCTCAACGCCCGTATGCGCTCGCAGGGCTAAAGCGAGCGCCGCCCGGACAGGTCAGACGGATTCAGACGAGCCATCCTGGCTCGCTTCAAATAACGCCATGGCCTCGACATGTGCCGTCTGAGGAAACATATCGAGAATCCCGGCACGTTTTAACCGGTAGCCCTGCTTGATCAATTCGACCGTATCGCGCGCCAGAGTTGCAGGGTTGCACGATACATACACCAACCGTTTGGCACCCAGGGTCGCGAGCTTGCGCACCACCTCGAAAGCACCGTCACGCGGTGGGTCCAAGAGTACCGCAGAAAAGCCGTTTCCGATCCACTGAGCATCGGTCAAAGGCTGGGATAAATCGGCTTGAAAAAACTTTGTGTTATGCAAATTGTTGCTAGCAGCGTTCGCAGCGGCACGGTCGACCATGGTCTGCACGCCCTCCACCGCCACCACTTCACGCACGCTTTTGGCCAGCGGCAAGGCGAAGTTGCCCAGACCGCAGAACAGGTCGAGTACGCGCTCGTCACCGGTCGGCTTCAGCCAGTCCAGCGCCTGCGCGACCATGGCCTCATTGACCCCGGCGTTGACCTGAATGAAATCCCCCGGGCGCCAGGCCAGATCCAGATCCCACTGCTCCAGGCGATAACCCAGCGACTGCGTGGCATCCACCGGTTGCGGCTCGCCGTCGCCATGCAGCCACAGTTGCGCTTCATGGAACTGGCAGAATTCCTTGAGGATCGTCAGGTCGGCTTCAGACAACGGCGCCATGTGTCGCAACAACACCGCCAGCGAAGAACCACTGAACAACTCGACGTGCCCCAGCGCTTGCGGTTTGCTCAAACGACGGAGCATCTCCGGCAAACGGGTCATGATCGGTTGCAAGGGCTGTACCAGCACCGGGCATTCGTTGATGGCGACGATGTCCTGACTGCCGGCAGCGCGGAAACCGACTTCAAGCTGCTTGGCTTTCATGTCCCAGCGCACGGCGATCCGCGCGCGGCGGCGATAGCCGAATTCCGGGCCAGTCAACGGCGCAGCCCATTCGTCAGGCGCGACCCCGGCAACCTTCGACAGCTGCTCGGCGAGCATGCGCTGTTTCAGGGCAAGCTGTTCGGTGTGGGGCAAATGCTGCACGCTGCACCCGCCGCAGCGGCCGGCATGCTGACAGGCTGCCGGGCGACGCAATTCGCTGGCCTTGAACACGCGCTCGGTGCGCGCTTCGACCACTTTGCCGCGGGCGCCAAGCACCCGCGCCTCGACCTCTTCACCGGCGAGGGCGCCGAGGACGAACCAGGTTTTGCCTTCGAAAAACGCGATGCCGCGACCGTCATTGGCCAGGCGCTCGATGTTCAAGCGCTGTTTTTTGCCGGTCGGAATTTGCGCGGCCTTGCTGCCGCCGGTGGGCTGGAAGCGCAGGCCTCTCTCGTGCTTGGCCATCAGTTGGCCGCGTCGAAAATGCCGGTCGACAGATAACGGTCGCCACGGTCGCAAATGATCGCGACGATCACCGCGTTTTCAACTTCTTTGGACAGGCGCAGCATCGCTGCCACCGCACCGCCCGAGGACACGCCACAGAAGATGCCTTCTTCGCGGGCCAGACGCCGGGTGACGTCCTCGGCTTCGCTTTGCGCCATGTCGACAATACGGTCGACGCGGTCGGCCTGATAGATCTTCGGCAGGTATTCCTGCGGCCAGCGACGGATGCCGGGAATGGCCGAGCCTTCCATCGGTTGCAGCCCGATGATCTGCACGCTGTCGCTCTGCTCTTTCAAGTAGCGCGAGACGCCCATGATGGTGCCGGTGGTGCCCATCGAACTGACGAAATGGGTGATGGTGCCCTGGGTCTGACGCCAGATTTCCGGGCCGGTGGTGGTGTAATGCGCTTCCGGATTATCGCCGTTGGCGAACTGATCGAGCACCTTGCCACGGCCTTCGGCTTCCATCCGCTGGGCGAGATCGCGAGCGCCTTCCATGCCCTCTTCCTGACTGACCAGAATCAGCTCGGCACCGTAAGCGGTCATCGCCGCTTTACGTTCGGCACTGGAGTTGTCCGGCATGATCAGGATCATCTTGTAACCCTTGATCGCGGCGGCCATGGCCAGCGCAATCCCGGTGTTGCCCGAGGTCGCTTCGATCAGCGTGTCACCGGCGTGGATCTGCCCGCGCAGTTCGGCACGGGTGATCATCGACAGCGCCGGACGGTCCTTGACCGAGCCCGCCGGGTTGTTCCCTTCGAGCTTGAGCAATAGGGTGTTGCTGGTGGCACCGGGCAGGCGCTGCAAACGCACCAGCGGAGTGTTGCCGACGCAATCGGCGATGGTTGGGTACTGCAGGGTCATGGCGTATTCGCAATCCAGACGTGCGGGGGCGCCTATCATACCGGCAAACGTTCGCAGGCCATATCACGCAAAGTGCGGTGCTTATGGTTTCTGGGAATAAGCAGATGGCTCAGCCTTCCTCTTCTCCTGCGACATTCATGGCATAGAACTCGTGCAATTTGGCTTGCAGCAATTGTTTGTCTGGCAACTGCACCTGATATTCCGCGATCAGTGCCGCAGACAAACTGCGATTGAGGGCATATTCGACTACCTCGTCCTCCTTGCTGGCGCAAAGCAATACGCCGATGGCCGGATTCTCGTGAGGCTTGCGAACGCCGCGATCCAGCGCTTCAAGATAGAAATTCAGCTTGCCCAGATATTCAGGTTCAAAACGTCCGACCTTGAGCTCGATGGCGACAAGACAGTTGAGCCCACGATGGAAGAACAGCAGATCAAGGGCGAAATCACGACCGCCAACTTGTACCGGATACTTCGAGCCGACGAAGCAGAAATCGCGCCCCAACTCGATCAGAAACTCCTTCAGTCGCCCCAGCAAACCTTGGTGCAGATCGGTCTCGGCGTGTACGCCGGGCAGGTCGAGAAATTCGACCATGTAGGCGTCACGGAAGATCTCGAGTGCGGCGGGATGAGTCTGTTTGAGGACAGCAGAAGCCTTTGCGGGCTGGGTGATGCTGCGTTCGAAGAGCGCAGCCTTGAGTTGGCGTTCGAGTTCGCGCTTTGACCACTTTTCCTGAATCGCCATGCGCAGATAGAACTCGCGTTCCTCCGGGTGTCTGCTTTGACTTAAAATGATCATGTTATGAGTCCAAGGCAATTGTCTCACCAGTGGTGAGACAATTGAGTCGCCCCGGTATGTATCGTAGAACTGGCGCATGCGAAACAGGTTTGGCCGGGTAAACCCGCGCAAACCCGGCTGTGTCTCAGCCAGATGTTTAGCTAACTGACTGATAACCGAATCGCCCCACTCAGCCATCTCCATCTTGCGGCTGATGTACCCCCCCACCTGCCAGTACAACTCGATCAACTGCGTATTTACTGCCTGCACGGCTTGCTGTCTGGCGTTCTGAATCAGCGCCAGTACTTCATTGAAACGGTTATCGGAGGCATTGCCGGGGATGTCGGTTGCAGTCATGACCAGTTCCTTGAGGACGAGCGGAGCCCCGAGAGTAAACGGTCAAGGACGGGTTAAAACGTCGATAAACTCCTTTAGGAAAGGTCGTACAAAAATACGCGAACCCTCCCGCACGGGCTGACAGCGGTGAAGCGAAATTCCCCATCGCGAGCAGGCTCACTCCTACAGGAGATCTGCGTTGTTCACACGTTCGGTGGCGAAACGAGTTCCAGTGTAGGAGCGAGCCTGCTCGCGATAGCATCAGTCGATGCGACATCATCGTCAGCCACCAGGCGCAAATTCAAGCGCAACCCCGCCCCACCATTCTCCGCCCACACCATCCCACCCTGACGCTGCACCGCATTCCTCGCAATGCTCAGCCCCAGCCCAAAACCGCCGTCCCCCGGGCGCGAGCCGTCGAGGCGGGTGAAGGGTGAGAAGATCCGTTGCAGATCGCCCTCGGCCACCCCGCCGCCCTGATCCTCCAGCCACAAATGCCAGTAATCGCCGTCACGCCGTCCATCGAGGCGCACGATGCCGCCCTCGGGCGAATGCCGAATAGCGTTGCGCAGAATGTTCTCCAGCGCCTGCGCCAAAGTATTGAGGTTGCCGCGCACCCAGCACGACGCCGGCACCGCGCACTGCAATTGCAGGCTCGGCCAGCCGCTTTCATAACAGGCATTGTCGGTGAGCATTTCCCACAAGGCCTGAATCTGGATCGCCTCGTCCGGCAGCGGCGCACGCTCGGTGTCGAGCCACGCCAGTTGCAGGGTGTCTTCGACCAGTCGTTGCATGCCGTCGACTTCACGGCTGATGCGCTCGCGCAGTTGCCGTAGATCCTGCTCGCTTTCACTGGCCACCCGCAGCCGGCTCAGCGGCGTGCGCAGTTCATGGGACAGGTCGCGCAGCAATTGCTGTTGCAGGGCGACGGTGGATTGCAGGCGTTCGGACATTGAATCGAAGGCCCGCGCCAGTTCACCGAGTTCGTCCGGGCGCTGGGTAATGCCGCTCGACAGACGCACATTCAATTGGTCGGCACGCCACGCATTGGCCTGCTTGCGTAGATTGTTCAGCGGCACCACCAGCAAGCGATACAGACCGACACACAGCAGCAAGGTGAACAATCCCGGAATCACCCCGTTGGTGATCACCCGCCAGAACACCCGGTATTTCCCCGGCAGGAAGCGCTCGGGCAACTCAATCACCAGACTGCCGGCGGACGGATTCTGCGGAAACGGTACGCGCAGCCATGGCCGGCCTTGTTTGTGGATCGGCCAGTCGAGGCCGCGTAAAAAGGTCAGGTGCTGGATTTCCTGTTCATTCAGCGGATCGCTGCTCAACGACTGCAGATTGCGGTCGATCACCCCGACCCAGGCGGCCTCACGCAGCTCCATGCTCTGCAACCAGTTATCGACCCCGTCGCGCTCACCACGCTGCCACGCCCGCTCGGCTTCGCTGGCATAACGGCTCAGAGTGCCGCGCGCCTCGTCGGAGAGATACTGGTTGCGCTCTTCCATGTAGCGGCCCCAGGACCAGCTCAGCCAGATCATCAACAGACAGAACGCTACCAGCAGACACGCCAGTTTCCAGAACAGCGAATGCCGCCCCGGCAGGTCAGAGATTTTCATCGGTGGCACTCAGCACATAACCCTTGCCCCACACCGTGCGCACTTCCCGTTCGGCGTAACCGATGGCCTTGAGTTTGCGGCGGATCTGGCTGATGTGCATGTCGAGGCTGCGGTCGTGGGCCGCGTAGCCGCGTTGCAGCACATGCTGATAAAGGAAGGCCTTGCTCAGCACTTCTTCGTCGTTGCGATTGAGGGTTTCCAGCAGACGGTATTCGCTGCGGGTCAGGCCGGCAGCATGCTGGTTATAGAAGACTTCGCACTGTTCGTCGTCGAAACGCAGCGCGCCGTGGATCGTAGCCGGGGCAATCGCTGCCGGACGTCGATCCAGCGCCACCCGGCGCAGGATCGCTTCGATCCGCACATGCAGCTCGGCCATGCTGAACGGCTTGGGCAGATAATCATCGGCGCCCAGGCGAAAACCGCTGATGCGATCGGCCTCGGCGCCCAGCGCCGACATCAGCAGCACCGGCGTCGAATGGCTCTGGCGCAACTGCGTCAGCACCTTCAGGCCGTCGAGCCCCGGCAGCAGAATGTCCATCAGCACCACGTCGAACGGCTGGTGACGCGCAATGTTCAGCCCTTCCTGACCGTTCTGGCACCAGGTCACCGCAAAGCCGCTGCGGCCCAGATGCTCGTGAACATAGGCGCCCAGCACCGGGTCGTCCTCAATGGCGAGAATGCGTGGCAGGTCGGTGGAAACAGGAGTCATGAGTATCTGCTAATAATTCTCAGTTGGCCGATTATTCAAGATTGCCCGCCATCGGGCAACCCAAGCTTGACCGGCCGGACAAACGCGCCAGGCCGCGCCGACCAATGGCGACATGATTTTTCCGAAGATTGCCCGCCTGCAAATCGCTACACTGCGCCAATGTCGCGTGCCGGACGCACGTGCGAGTCAACAGTTCAGCGGGATGCAGGAGATGGGTGTGCTCAAGAAACTGGGAATCAAAGGTCGCGTGTTGTTGCTGACCCTGTTGCCCACCAGCCTGATGGCGTTGGTGCTCGGTGGCTATTTCACCTGGATGCAACAGTCCGATTTGCAGACCCAATTGATGCAGCGCGGTGAAATGATCGCCGAACAACTGGCGCCGCTGGTGGCGCCCGCCATGGGCCATGGCAACACCGATCTGCTCGAACGCATCGCCACCCAGTCCCTCGAACAGCCTGACGTGCGCGCCGTCACCTTCCTCGCCCCCGACCGCACACCGCTGGCGCACGCCGGCCCGACCATGCTCAATCAGGCGCCCAGCGGTGACAGTGCACAACTGCAACGGCGCAGCGGCAATGACGCCACCCGTTACCTGATGCCGGTGTTCGGCAAGCATCGCAACCTCGCTGGTGATCTGATCCCCGAAGAATCCGACCGTCTGCTCGGCTGGGTCGAACTGGAGCTGTCGCACAACGGCATGCTGCTGCGCGGTTATCGCAGCCTGTTTGCCAGCCTGCTGCTGATTGCCGCCGGTCTGGCGGGCGCGGCCCTGCTCGCGTTGCGCATGGGCCGCACCATCAACCGCCCGCTGAGCCAGATCAAACAGGCAGTTGCCCAGCTCAAGGACGGTCATCTGGAAACCCGCCTGCCACCGCTCGGCAGTCAGGAACTGGACGAGCTCGCCTCGGGCATCAACCGCATGGCCGGCACCTTGCAGAACGCTCGCGAAGAACTGCAGCACAGCGTCGATCAGGCCACCGAAGACGTGCGGCAGAATCTGGAAACCATCGAGATCCAGAACATCGAACTGGACCTGGCGCGCAAAGAAGCACTGGAGGCGAGCCGGATCAAATCCGAGTTCCTCGCCAACATGAGCCATGAGATCCGCACGCCGCTCAACGGCATTCTCGGTTTCACGCATCTGTTGCAGAAAAGCGAACTGACCCCGCGCCAGCTCGACTATCTGGGCACCATCGAAAAGTCCGCTGACAGCCTGCTGGGGATCATCAACGAGATTCTCGATTTCTCGAAGATCGAGGCCGGCAAACTGGTGCTCGACCATATCCCGTTCAACCTTCGCGACCTGTTGCAGGACACCCTGACCATCCTGGCGCCGGCAGCCCACGCCAAGCAATTGGAGCTGGTGAGTCTGGTTTATCGCGACACGCCGCTGTCGCTGGTCGGCGACCCGCTGCGCCTCAAGCAGATCCTCACCAACCTGGTCAGCAACGCGATCAAGTTCACCCGCGAAGGCACCATCGTCGCCCGCGCCATGCTTGAAGAAGAACACGAAGACAGCGTGCAGTTGCGCATCAGCATTCAGGACACCGGCATCGGCCTGTCGAGTCAGGACGTGCGCGCGTTGTTCCAGGCCTTCAGTCAGGCCGACAACTCGCTGTCGCGCCAACCCGGCGGTACCGGTCTGGGTCTGGTGATCTCCAAGCGTCTGATCGAACAGATGGGTGGCGAAATCGGCGTCGACAGCACCCCGGGCGAAGGCTCGGAATTCTGGATCAGCCTGAGCCTGCCGAAAACCCGCGACGACAGCGAAGACCTGCCGGGCCCGCCACTGCTCGGGCGTCGCGTGGCGGTGCTGGAAAATCACGAACTGGCGCGTCAGGCCCTGCAGCATCAACTGGAAGACTGCGGCCTCGACGTCACGCCGTTCAATACGCTGGAGAGCCTGACCAACGGCGTCACTGGCGCGCACCAGACCGATCAGGCGATCGACCTTGCGGTGCTCGGCATCACCAGCAACGACATGCTCCCGGAGCGCTTGAACCAGCACATCTGGGATCTCGAACACCTCGGTTGCAAAGTGCTGGTGCTGTGCCCGACCACCGAACAGACGCTGTTCCATCTCTCGGTGCCCAACCCGCACAGCCAGCTGCAGGCCAAACCAGCCTGCACGCGCAAACTGCGTCGGGCGTTGGCCGATCTGGCCAATCCACGCCAGCCGCGTAACGAGCCGGGTGAGCCGCTGTCGAGCCGTGCACCGAAAGTGCTGTGCGTCGACGACAACCCGGCCAACCTGTTGCTGGTGCAGACTCTGCTCGAAGACATGGGCGCCAAGGTTCTGGCCGTGGAAAGCGGCTACGCAGCAGTCAAAGCGGTGCAGAGCGAGTCCTTCGATCTGGTGCTGATGGACGTACAGATGCCGGGTATGGACGGACGCCAGACCACCGAAACCATTCGCCAGTGGGAAAGCGAACGGCATAGCACACCGCTGCCGATCGTCGCCCTCACCGCCCACGCCATGGCCAACGAAAAACGCGCCTTGCTGCAAAGCGGCATGGATGACTATCTGACCAAGCCGATCAGCGAGCGGCAACTGGCGCAAGTGGTGCTGAAGTGGACCGGTCTGGCCTTGCGCAATCAAGGAACGGAACGGGCCAGCGACAGCGCGGCGGGTGGCAATGAGTTGCCGGTGCTCGACCACGAAGAAGGCTTGCGTCTGGCCGCCGGCAAGGCCGATCTGGCAGCCGACATGCTGGCCATGTTGCTCGCCTCGCTGGAGGCTGACCGCGAAGCCATTCGTGCCGCCAGTGAAGCCCGGGATCAGAACGCACTGATCGAGCGCGTGCATCGCCTGCACGGTGCGACCCGATATTGTGGCGTGCCGCAGTTACGCGCGGCCTGTCAGCGCAGTGAAACCCTGCTCAAACAGGGCGATCCGAAGGCAGTGGTGGCGCTGGAAGAACTGGAGCGGGCGATCAATCGACTCGCGACGCAAGCCAGGATCAGCGCCTGATCCACGGCAATGCCGGCAGCGGCATCCGCCGTTAAAGTGGTGGCCGTCAACGCTGACTCGCCACCCCGTTCCAGGAGGAATTCATGCGCACGCTCGTTTTCAGCAGCCAGACCTATGACCGCGACAGCTTCCTCGGCGCCGAATGCCCGGCCGGGATAGAACTGCACTTTCAGCCGGCCCGGCTCAGTCTCGACACCGCCGCCCTGGCCGAGCAGCACGAGGTGGTCTGCGCCTTCATCAATGACGACCTCAGTGCGCCGGTGCTGGAGCGCCTCGCCGCCGGTGGCACACGGCTGATCGCCCTGCGCTCGGCGGGCTACAACCATGTTGATCTGCTCGCGGCAAAACGCCTCGGGCTGGCGGTGGTGCGGGTCCCGGCCTACTCGCCGCATGCGGTGGCCGAACACGCGGTGGCGCTGATTCTGGCACTCAACCGACGCCTGCACCGCGCCTACAACCGCACCCGCGAAGGCGATTTCACGCTGCACGGCCTGACCGGTTTCGATCTGGTGGGCAAAACCGTGGGGATTGTCGGCACCGGGCAGATCGGCGCGACGTTCGCGAAAATCATGCACGGTTTCGGTTGCCAATTGCTGGCCTACGACCCGTACCCAAACCCTGAGGTCGTGGCGCTGGGCGCACGTTACCTGAGCCTGCCGGAGCTGCTCGCGCAGTCGCGGATCATCAGCCTGCACTGCCCGCTCAATACCCAAAGCAAACACTTGATCAACCGCGAGTCACTGGCACACCTGCAACCGGGGGCGATGTTGATCAACACCGGACGCGGCGGCCTGGTCGACACGCCGGCGCTGATCGACGCCTTGAAGGACGGCCAACTGGGCTATCTGGGACTGGATGTGTATGAAGAAGAGGCGCAGCTGTTTTTCGAGGATCGCAGCGACTTGCCGTTGCAGGACGACGTATTGGCGCGGCTGCTGACCTTCCCGAACGTGATCATCACCGCGCATCAGGCGTTTCTGACCCATGAAGCGCTGGGCGCGATTGCCGCGACCACCCTGCACAACATCGCGACCTGGGCCGCAGGCGCGCCGCAGAACCAGGTCGAAGGTTGAAGGCTTGCCGGTTTACTTCGGCGACAGCGACGAGGCCAGGATCAGCAACGCCAGCCAGCCAAAACCGAAAAAGCGCTGCTTCATCGAATGACCGTTACGCAGCAGGAACCAGACGAAGACCATCGGTAGCAGGAACACCATGATCTTCAACCAGCCTTCCACCGGCCGCGAACCGTCGGCGTTGGGCTGAAGTTGAGGTGCGGGTTCCGGTTGCCGACGGCGGCGACCGACCGCCGCCGGTGAAACGCGCGGCGCGGGCTCAGGGGCTGCTGGCGGGATAAACGCCTCGGGCACGGATTTGTTGCGCGGCAGGCTGCCAAATGAAATCGTCGCGGCGGCGGCTTGCGCCGGTGTGTGCTCGTGCTGCTGCGCCATCGGAGCACCACAATGAATGCACGCCTTTGCTTCCGAGCTGATGCTCCGCTTGCATTCATAACATTCGATCAGCGCCATGTTCCGTTCCCTCAGAGTGAAGGGCGGCAGTTTGCCATGAGCGCCGGACGATTTGAACCGGATCGAAGGTCGCACGTGTACGCCATCCTGCAATCCAGCCCGTGCTAGCATGTCGCGCAGATTTGGAGGACCCATGGTCGAACACGATTTCCGCTACACCCTGATGAACCCGCAACACACCCTCACCGAATGCCGCGCCCTCGTACCGGGCCGCTATCAGGTCACCGGCAACGGTGGCTCGATCCGCAACGGTGACGTCCTGTTGGTCACCCTCAAAGGCAGCAAGGATTTGTCCATGCGCCTGACCGTCGACACCGTGCGCCACCTGATCAATCCGCCGGGCCAATGGACCGCGATGACCACCGGCCCGGTATTCGGCGAACTGGCGATCCACACCTGGCAGGTCAACTGCGACAGCTGCGCCAAAGAGCTGAACTTCGAGTTCGCGGTGGACGCCAAGCTGGGCAAGACCGCCGAGAAACCGGCCGCCACGGCGCGCATCGCCGAGCTGGGCTGGAAAGCCGTCGGCGACAAGCACCTGTGCCCGAAATGCCAGGAGCCTGCGTGATGAAACGCCTTGCCCTGCCGCTGCTGGTCGGTGCCGCTCTGGTGGGCTGCGCCGCAGAGCCTGTGCAATTGCAGCAGAACCGCAGCTACATTCTGGAGTGGATCGGCGAGCGGCCATTGATGGATTACAGCCATCTGACCGTGACCCTTGGTGACGATGGCCGCGCATATGGCAACGGCGGTTGCAACCACTGGTTCGCGCCGTACACCCTCGACGGCGACAAGCTGAGCTTCGGCCCGATCGGCAAGACCCGCAAACTCTGCGCGCCGGCGCTGATGGAGCAGGAACAACGCTTCCTGCAGGCGCTGCAAGGCGTTGAGCGCTGGGACATCTCGCCGATCGAGCAGATGCGCTTCTGGCCGGCCGAAGGCAAGCCGTTGCGTTGGTGGCTGGAAGAGGGTTAACCCCCTCCTGCTGCTGAGACTACCCTGTGGCGAGGGGATTTATCCCCGATGGGTCGCGGAGCGACCCCCTTCGGAGGTTGAGGATAAACCGGGTTTTCGGGTTTCAGGGCTGCTGCGCAGCCCATCGGGGCGGTGCGACGTTTCGCTAAATCCCCTCACCACAAAACCTCACTTGCCCTACTTGGTAGCCTGCAACGCCTCCAGCTTGGCCATCACCCCCGCCGCCGTCTGCTCGCCCATCAACTGCTCACGCACCTTTCCCTTGTTGTCGATGATGTAAGTCACCGGCAAGGCCTCACTGCGCGGCAGGTCGAACAGGTCCGCCGGATCCTGCGCCAGCACGGTGAATTTGATGCCCAGTTTCTCGCTGGCGCTCTTCAGGTCTTCACCCTGGACGTTGTCGAAGTTGACCCCGAACACACCCACGTTCTTGCTCTTGAGTTCGTCAGCCAAATGATTGAGCTCCGGAATTTCCGTGCGGCACGGGCCGCACCATTCGGCCCAGTAATTGATGACTACCCATTGCTTGTCCAGACGTTCGGACGCGACCTTCTGACCATTCTGGTCAATGCCGTAGTCATTGCCGCAGCCCCCCAGCATCAACGCCCCGATTATCGTCAATGCCGCTGCCAATCGCCGTGTCATGTCATGTTCCCTGGTCAAAAATTGAAGGCGCCTGCGACCCATCGCCTCTGAAGGTTCTGGATTGCGCGCTGCACAGTTAGAATAGCCGCCACTTTACGCCAGAAGCGACCCGCCATGACCGATCTGACGCTTTATCACAATCCGCGCTGCTCGAAATCCCGCGGCGCGCTGGAACTACTTGAGGCCCGTGGCCTGACCCCGAACGTGGTGCGTTACCTCGAAACCCCGCTGAATGCGGTGCAAATCAAGGCACTGCTCGGCAAGCTCAGGATCAGCGCGCGTCAGTTGCTGCGCAGCGGAGAAGATGAATACAAAATGCTTCAGCTGGCTGACGAAAGCCTCAGCGAAGCGCAATTGATCGACGCCATCGCCCAGCATCCAAAACTGATGGAACGACCGATTCTCGAAGTCGGCGACAAGGCTGTGATCGGTCGTCCGCCGGAAAATGTGCTGGAGCTGCTGCCGTGAGCGCGCCGTACATTCTGGTTCTGTATTACAGCCGCAACGGCTCGACCAACGAGATGGCCCGGCAGATCGCCCGCGGTGTCGAACAGGCCGGTCTCGAAGCGCGCCTGCGTACCGTACCGGCGATTTCCAGCGAGTGTGAGGCGGTCGCCCCGGACATCCCGGAAGACGGTGCGCTCTACGCCACCCTCGATGACCTGAAGAACTGCGCCGGCCTCGCCCTTGGCAGCCCGACGCGTTTCGGCAACATGGCCGCACCGCTCAAGTACTTCCTCGACGGCACCAGCAACCTGTGGCTGACCGGCGCGCTGGTTGGCAAACCGGCCGGCGTGTTCACCTCCACCGCCAGCCTGCACGGCGGTCAGGAAACCACCCTGCTGTCGATGATGCTGCCGCTGTTGCACCACGGCATGCTGATCACCGGCCTGCCGTACAGCGAGTCGGCGCTGCTGGAAACCCAGGGCGGCGGTACGCCGTATGGCGCCAGTCATCATGCCGGGGCCGATGGCAAGAAAGGTCTGGATCAACACGAAATGGCGCTGTGTCGCGCACTCGGCGCACGCCTGGCCAAGACCGCGCAAAAACTGGAGGGCTAAGGGTGGCGAAGAAGCCGAAAGTCCTGCCCTCCGTCGAATGGCTCGAACCCCGCGTCAAGGCGATGCGGATCGTCAGCCTGTTGTGCTTCTTCGGCCTCGCCGGGCTGCTCGCCGCTTACTACCTGGTGTTCGCCGACCTGCACGGCGCCCGACCGTGGGTGATCCTGCTGGTCGAGCTGATCCCGTGGCTGATCCTTGCGCCGGGGATGCTGATGGGCAACGCGCGTGCGCACTCGTGGATGTGCTTTGTGGTGAATCTGTATTTCATCAAGGGCGCACTGGCAGCGTATGACCCGAACCGGCAACTGTTTGGCGTGCTGGAGATGGCCGCGAGCCTGGCGCTGTTCTGCTCGGCGCTGCTGTATGTGCGGTGGCGGTATCAGTTGAATCGCAAACTCGCGGGCGAAGGCGAGATCAGCGTCGCCTGATCTGACACCTTCGCGAGCAGGCTCGCTCCCACATTTGAAATGTATTCCCTCTGTGGGAGCGGGCTTGCTCGCGAATGGGGCGACGCGGTCTTAATGGTTGACGGTGTACGCGAGCATCATCGAAATCTGGCTCATCGGCCGCCCGCCACTCTGTTCATGCCACTGATTGAACGCGTTCTGCACAATCGCCAGATCGCGCAGACTGGTCGGCGCCTTGTCGACGATCTTCTGTGCATTCAGCGCGGCGACCACGTCATAGCTCGGCACGAAGGTGTCCTTGCCGACCATGCGCAGGAAGCGCGGCGCCGACAGTCCGCCCAACTGACTCCCGTGTTTTTTCAGGTAGGTCCACAGACCGACGATATCGGTCACTGGCCAGTCGGCAATCAGCGCGCCGAAACTGCCCTTGTCTTTCTCTACATCGAGGATGAACTGCGCATTGCGCGGCACGCTCTTGAGCTTGCCCAAGTGGCGGATGATCCGCGCGTCCTGCATCAGGCGTTCGAGGTGTTCGGCGCTCATCAGCACGACTTTTTCCGGGTCGAACTTGAAGAACACTTCTTCGAAGGCCGGCCACTTGGCGTCCACCAGGCTGTGCTTGAGGCCGGCGCGGAACACGCGCAGGGCCATGGTCGAGAGGTAACGATCGTCGCTGATCTTGCGCAATTGCGCGGCAGTTTTGGGAACGGGCAGATGGGCTTCCAGTTCAGCCGCCGAACCGAAGCGGTTCAGACAGTACTCGTGCAGCCACTTGTAATCGCGCATGCCCTCTCCTATTGAATAAAACGAAAAACCAATGTGGGAGCGGCCCCTGTGGTGAGGGGATTCATCCCCGATGGGCTGCGCAGCAGCCCCAGCTTTTCTGGGGGCGCTTCGCGCCCCATCGGGGATAAATCCCCTCACCACAGGGCTCACTCCCACAATGATTGTGCTTACAGATTGACGACGTTAACGAAGCGCGAAGCCGCCGTTTCGTCGATCTTCAGGCTGGTGAAGTCGAACAGGTTGCGGTCGGCCAGTTGCGACGGCACCACGTTCTGCAGACTGCGGAAGATGCTTTCAGTTCGGCCCGGAGTCTTGCGCTCCCAGTCCTGAAGCATTTCCTTGACCACCTGACGCTGCAGGTTTTCCTGCGAACCGCAGAGGTTGCACGGGATGATCGGGAATTCCTTGAAGTCCGAGTAGGCCTGGATGTCTTTCTCGTTGCAGTAGGCCAGCGGACGGATCACCACGTTGCGCCCGTCGTCGGCGCGCAGCTTGGGCGGCATCGCCTTGAGGGTGCCGTTGAAGAACATGTTGAGGAAGAACGTCTCGACGATGTCATCGCGGTGGTGACCGAGGGCCATTTTGGTCGCGCCGATTTCGTCAGCAAAGGTGTACAGCGTGCCGCGACGCAGGCGCGAGCACAGCGAGCAAGTGGTCTTGCCTTCCGGGATCAGTTCCTTGACCACCGAGTAGGTGTCCTTCTCGACGATGTGGTACTCGACGCCCAGCTCTTTCAGGTAGGCCGGCAGTACGTGCTCGGGGAAACCCGGCTGCTTCTGGTCCATGTTCACTGCGACGATCTCGAACTTGATCGGTGCAACCTTCTGCAGGTGCAGCAGCACGTCGAGCATGGTGTAGCTGTCCTTGCCCCCGGACAGGCAGACCATGACCTTGTCGCCGTCTTCGATCATGTTGAAATCGGCGACCGCTTCGCCGGCCAGGCGGCGCAGGCGCTTTTGCAGTTTGTTCTGGTTGACCGTAAGAGTGCCCATGACGCGAAATCCGTGAGGTGTGACGAAAGGCGGGCATTTTACGCAAAAACCCGGGGAGCGCGAAGGGCCGTGGGTCTGTCCCTTTCAACCGATCCCCTGTGGCGAGGGAGCTTGCTCCCGCTGAGGTGCGAAGCGCCTCCAAACCCGCAGCCGCTATTTTCCTGACACACCAAACTGGAAGGATTGGCGACTGCTGCGCAGCCGAGCGGGAGCAAGCTCCCTCGCCACAGAGGTGATCCGGCCTCAAATGTGCAAGACCCTGCCGCGATTACGCTCCGTGTTTACAGCGCAATTTGCTCTAAGCCCCTAGTCCCTGTGCGGTTAAGTCCTTTCTATACTGCGACATAAGGTCGCACACATCTGAAGACCTGAATTTGCTCGGCCACCTTTGGCCCTTAGGCGCTCCGTTGGGGGGCGATGGCAATAACAAGAGGAGTGACTGGCATGATCCATCACGTAGTGGGACTTTTTACCCACCCCGATCAGGAATGGAAGGAAATCCGTGGCGACCAAGAGGAAAGCATCAGCCACATGTACCTGACGCACACGCTGATCCTGGCGGCGATTCCGGCGGTTTCGGCGTTTATCGGCACCACTCAGGTCGGCTGGGTGATCGGCAATCGCGCACCGGTGATGCTCACCGTCGAAAGTGCGATCTGGATGACCGTGATGTCGTACCTGGCGATGCTCGGCGGGGTCGCGGTGATGGGCGCGTTCGTGCACTGGATGGCCCGCACCTATGACGCCAACCCGAGTCTGGCCCGTTGCGTGGCATTCGCCACCTACACCGCGACACCGTTGTTCGTCGGCGGGCTGGCGGCGCTGTATCCGCACATGTGGCTGGGGATGATCGTCGGCACGGCGGCTATCTGTTACACGGTTTATTTGCTTTACGTGGGGCTGCCGACGTTCATGAACATTCCGTCGGACGAAGGCTTCCTGTTTTCCAGCTCGGTGCTGGCGGTGGGTCTGGTGGTGCTGGTGGCCATCATGGCGTTCACCGTGATTGTCTGGGGCCTCGGCGTGGGGCCGGTGTATACCAACTGACAAGCTTCACCCCAGAGAAAAACAAGATCTGCCAATACAGGCCGCCGCAAGGCGGCCTTCTCGTTTGGCGGATGACCATTCGGCAGGTCAGCGATTCGCAAGTCAGGAACGTTGCGGCATACTCGACGCCTCTGGAGATCCATCAAGCATGCCCGAGCAACTCAATACCCGCGTCGAAGACTGTTACCAACTCGCTGAAGCCTTTTTCAAACGTCATTTCCAACGCCCCGTCGTCAGCCTCAAGCTGCGCGGGCAAAAAGCCGGTGTCGCGCATCTGCACGAGAACCTGCTGCGCTTCAATCCGCAGCTGTACCGGGAAAACACCGAACACTTCCTCAAGCAGACCGTGGCCCACGAAGTCGCGCACCTGATCGCCCATCAACTGTTCGGCGACCGTATCCAGCCGCACGGCGAGGAGTGGCAACTGATCATGCGCGGGGTTTACGAGCTGCCGCCGGATCGCTGCCACACCTACGCAATCAAACGCCGCAGCGTGACCCGCTACATCTACAAATGCCCGTGCGCCGACAGTGATTTTCCGTTTTCGGCGCAGCGTCATAGCCTGGTGCGCCAAGGGCGACGGTATTTATGCCGTAGATGCCGCAACACTTTGGTGTTCAGTGGTGAGATGCGGGTGGAATAGTCGTTTTTTGTATTGTCCCGACTGGCCCCATCGCGAGCAGGCTCACTCCTACAATTGAAAGCGTTCCACCTGTAGGAGTGAGCCTGCTCGCGATGAGGCCCAGCCAGACGCTAGAGAATTACCTTGGCCGCCCGCAATTGAGCAATCCGCTCAGCATCAAAGCCCAACTCCCCCAACACCTGCTCCGTATGCTGCCCCAACCCTGCGCCGACATGCCGCGGCGCCGGCAGCGCTTCGGAGAATTTCAGCGGACAGGCAATCTGCGCCTGGGTTGTACCGTCGCCACGCGGCACCTGGGTCACCAGCTCCCGCGCCTGCAACTGCGGATGTTGCACCGCCTCGCTCAGGTTCAAGACCGGTTCGACGCAGGCATCGACTCCGGCGAACAATTCACACAACTCGGCAAAGTCGTGCTTCTCGAATTCAACTTTCAGCGCATCCTTCAATAACCGCTGCTGCTCGGGCTTGGGTGACAAGCCCTGCGCCGCCAGCTCCGGCCGGCCCAGCGCTTGACACAGTTGCTGCATGAACCCCGGTTCAAGACTGCCCACCGACAACCAGCGCCCGTCGCGAGTGCGGTAGTAGTCGTAAAAGCTGCCGCCATTGAGCATCTGCTCTTCCCAGTGCGGCTCCTCGCCACAGGCCAGATAGCCAGCGCCAGCCATGGCGTTCAGGCTGAAGGCGCAATCAGTCATGCTCACATCCAGATGCGTGCCCTGCCCGGTCTGCTGCCGGGCGATGACCGCCGCCAGCAAGCCGATCACGCCATGCAGTGACCCGCCGGCCACATCCGCCACCTGCATGCCCAGCGGCAACGGCCCGCTGTCGGCGCGGCCGGTGTAACTGGAAAGACCGGCCAGGGCGAGGTAGTTGATGTCATGCCCGGCGCGATCCTTGTACGGCCCGGTCTGGCCATAGCCGGTGATCGACACGTAAATCAGCTTCGGGTTGATCGCTTTCAGCGCCTCATAACCCAGGCCCAGACGCTCCATCACACCGGGGCGGAACTGCTCGAGGACAATGTCGTATTCGCCCAGCAACTGCCTGACCACCTCCAGCGCTTCCGGCTGTTTGAGATCCAGCGCCAGGCTGCGCTTGTTGCGATTGAGGTAAGCGTGGCTGGCTGACACACCTTGATCATGCGGCGGCAGCACCCGCAGCAGATCCATGCGCGTCGGTGATTCAATGCGCAGCACTTCGGCGCCCATGTCCGCCAGCAACAGCGAGGCAAATGGCCCCGGCAGCAGGGTCGAGAAATCCAGAATCTTCAGTGAGGCCAGCGGCGCGGACATGGGCGAACTCCTTGGGCGATGCACTCAGCCTAGGCAGCGCTGCCGCGCACGGCAATCACCGGATGCATCAGCGGCAGTGACCGTAATGCTCAAATCGCAGGCAATAAAAAACCCCTGTAGCGAGGGGATTCATCCCCGATGGACTGCGCAGCAGTCCCCTTCTATCTAAGAAGGGGCCGCTTCGCGACCCATCGGGGATGAATCCCCTCACCACAAGGGCTCTCAGACTCCAGCATTACACTGGAGCCAATTCAGATTACTTGACGTTGCTCGGAGTAGCACCTTCAGCCACACCCAGGTCATCTTCCGGACGGGTATCCGCGATACCGCGACCACCCGACGCCAGCTCGGATTGCAGCACGTCGGTGTCCAGCTCTTTCACCCACTTGGCAACCACGATGGTCGCCACGGCGTTGCCGACCAGGTTGGTCAGGGCGCGGGCTTCGGACATGAAGCGGTCGATACCGAGGATCAGCGCCAGACCGGCCACCGGCAAGTGACCGACTGCCGACAGGGTGGCGGCCAGCACGATGAAGCCCGAACCGGTCACACCGGCGGCGCCTTTGGAGGACAGCAGCAACACCACCAGCAGGGTGATCTGATGGGTGATGTCCATGTGCGTGTCGGTGGCCTGAGCAATGAACACTGCAGCCATGGTCAGGTAGATCGCGGTACCGTCGAGGTTGAACGAATAACCGGTCGGGATCACCAGACCCACGACGGATTTCTTCGCGCCCAGACGCTCCATCTTGATCAGCATGCGTGGCAGTACCGATTCCGAAGACGAGGTACCGAGTACGATCAGCAGTTCTTCACGGATGTAGCGGATCATCTTCAGCACGCTGAAGCCGTGCATGCGGGCGATGGCACCCAGCACGATCAGGATGAAGGCCAGGCAGGTGATGTAGAAGCAGGCCATCAGTTGACCCAACTGCACCAGCGAACCGACACCGTAGGCACCGATGGTGAACGCCATCGCACCGAAGGCACCGATTGGCGCGAGCTTCATGATCATGTTGATGATGTTGAACATCACGTGGGCGAAGCGATCGATGAAGTCGAGGATCGGACGGCCATAGTCACCCAGGCGATGCAGGGCGAAACCGAAGATCACCGAGAACATCAGCACTTGCAGGATGTCACCGGTAGCGAACGCGCCGACGATGGTGGTCGGGATCACGTTGAGCAGGAAGCCGACTACGCTCTGGTCTGCACCTTGCTGCACGTAGGTCGCGACTTTCGAGGCGTCCAGGGTGCTGACGTCGATGTGCATGCCGTTGCCCGGCTGCACGATGTTGACCACGATCAGGCCCACCAGCAGGGCGATGGTAGAAACGATTTCGAAGTACAGGAGTGCATAACCGCCGGTCTTGCCGACCGACTTCATGCTTTGCATGCCAGCGATGCCGCTGACCACGGTGCAGAAGATGATCGGGGCGATGATCATTTTGATCAGCTTGATGAATCCGTCACCCAGTGGCTTTACCGCCACACCGAACTGCGGGTAGTAGTGACCAAGGGCAATACCGATGATGATCGCGACGATCACCTGGAAATACAGGGATTTGTACAGTGGCTGACGAGTCGTCATTGCAAGTGTCCTCAAGCGTCCCGCGGGCAACATCCATCTGTTGGGCGCAGAACCTGAATTGCGAACCCTCCTGCACTGGAGGGATTTGTTGTTGGAGCGGCGCTATTCCAGCGGAATAGACGCACACTTCTGTCGCTCTTATCGCAAACGCCGTGCCACTTTGGTGCAATTCGCTGCAAGCCTTTTGATATCAGGGGATGCAGGCTAATTTTTGTCACTGCCCGGTGACGCCAGTGTGGCGGATTTCCGCCAAGTCAGCGGATCTCGTCCTACAATTTGGCGGAAATCCGCCTTGTTGCCCTGCGCATGCCCCGGCTACCATCCGGCGCTTGAGGAAGGATCTGCCGCTTATGCGCGAACGTACCATCGCCAGTCATTTCGCCCGTGCCGCCCTCGGTGGCGCACGCCGTTCGGGGTTCGACTATGCGCCGCTGCTGCAGCAACTGGGGATCAGCCCCGAGTTGCTCGATGAACCTCGGGCGCGCATCGCCCCGGAGCAATTCACCCAGTTGATCCAGAGTCTGTGGCTGGCGCTGGATGACGAATACCTGGGTTTCGGCAATGCGCCAAGCAAGCCCGGCAGCTTCGCGATGATGTGCCACGCGCTGATCCACTGCCGCAATCTGGAGAAGGCACTGCAACGCGGTTTATTGTTTTATAGCCTATTCCCCGAGGCTCCGCGTCTGAGCCTGAGCCGCGAAGACGAATGGGTGCGCCTGAGCCTTGATGACTCGCAGTTATGGGACCCGGATCACTTTCTCAGCGAGAGCCTGCTGGTGATCTGGCATCGCCTCGGCAGTTGGCTGATCGGCCAGCGGATTCGTCTGGAGCAGGCCACCTTCAGTTATCCGAAACCGGCGCACGGTGCCGAGTACGACCTGCTGTTCCCTTGCCCGCTGGTGTTTTGCGCCCAGCAAAGCAGCCTGTTGTTCCACAGTCGCTATCTGTCGATGCCGCTGTTGCAGGACGAACGCACCCTCAAGCACTTTCTCGAACGCTCACCCGCCGACCTGCTATCGCGCCCGGACGACGGCGACAGCCTCAGCAGTCGCCTGCGCCGCTTGCTCAGCCGCGACAGTGCGCACTGGCCGGACCTCGAAGCGGTGGCCGCGCAGCTGCACATCAGCCCGCAAACCCTGCGTCGGCATCTGCGTGAGGAAGGCAGCAGTTTTCAGGAATTGAAGGATCAGTTGCGCCGCGACATCGCGATCTATCATCTGGGACGGGCGGATCTGTCGTTGCAACAGATTGCCGAGCAGTTGGGGTTTTCCGAACCGTCGGCGTTTCACCGGGCGTTCAAGAAATGGACCGGGCTGACGCCGGGGGCGTATCGGGCGCAGGAGCAGTAAGACCTGCGGTGAACTGACTGGCGCCTTCGCGAGCAGGCTCGCTCCCACATTGAACCCTCTGTGGGAGCGAGCCTGCTCGCGAAGAGGCCGGCAAGGCCTGCGACTAAACCGCAGGAAACTGAATCCTGAACGCCGCCCCGCCCATCGGCGAATCCCCGAGCATCAGCTTGGCGTTGTAGCTCTCGATGATGTCCTTGACCACCGCCAGGCCGATGCCCTGCCCCGGGTGCTGACGATCCAGACGCTCACCACGCTCGAGAATCCGCGCGCGCTGATTCGGCGGCACACCGGGGCCGTCGTCTTCGATGCACAACTCGATGCCGGCGAGGGTCTCGCGCACGCTGATGCGCACTTCGCCCAGGCACAGGCGATAGGCGTTCTCCAGCAGGTTGCCCATCATCTCCAACAGCGCGCCCTGCTCGATCGGCACGTAGCAGTGCTCCGGCAGATCGAAGGCCACCCGCACGTGTTTGTCGCGGTAGACCTTGTCGAGGGTGTCGCACAGGCTTTTGAGCACCGGTTGCAGACGCACCTGGTGGCGCACCAGGCCGCTTTTGCGCAGGCTGGCCCGTTGCAGTTGATAGCTGATCTGCTGACTCATGCGTTCGATCTGGGTTTGCAACACCCAGGCCTGATCGCGATCTTCCGGGCGTTGGGCCATGTCTTCACTGACCCCTTGCAGCACCGCCAACGGGGTTTTCAGGCTGTGCGCCAGGTCATCGAGGGAGTCGCGGTAGCGGCTGCGTTGCTGGCGTTCGCTGTGCAGCAGACGGTTGAGCGAGCCGGTCAGGCGCAGCAGTTCGCGCGGGTGCTGTTCGGTGAGACTTTCGCGGGTGCCGCTTTCGATCTCGTCGAGTTCCTGACTGAGCCGACGCAACGCCTTGAGGCCCCAGGTCAGGCCGATCCACAACAGCGCCAGCAGCACCAGCAATGCGGCGCCGAAGCCCAGGTAGAGATTTTCACGCAGGCCTTCGAGGGTATTTTCGTATTCGCGCACCGGTTGCAGAGCGACGATGCTGAACGCGGCACTTTTACCGCCGAGCAGTTTGACTTCGACGTCGTAGACGAAGAACTCCTGGCCATTGCTCTCGCGGATCCGCGCGAACTCGTTGCCCATGCCGTCGTAACGCGGCTTGTAGTTGATCTGCTCTTCCTGCGTGCCTTTCGAGCGCCAGACCAGTTTGCCTTCGCGGTCGTAGATGTAGCCGAGCAGGCGGTTGTCGGTGAGGTTGAAGCGCTCATCCGGCAGCTGCGCCGGCATCACCAGATGGCCGCTGTCGACGCGTGCCGCCGAGATCAGCGTGGTGACGTCCGAGGCCAGGCGCTGCTCGATCGAGTCCTGCAACGCCAGGCTGAACGCGCCCTGCATGGCCGGCAGCAAGCCGAGCATGAACAACACCGCCAACGTGGTGGCGGCGAGCATCAAGCGAACGCGAAGAGAACGAATCAAGTGCAGCGCTCATTGAACAAGTAGCCAAGACCGCGCACGGTGTCGATCGGCTTGAACCCGCCCGGTCCTTCGAGCTTGCGGCGCAGACGGCCGACCAGCACTTCGATCACGTTCGGATCACGCTCGTCGTCATCCGGATAGAGCTGCTCCATCAGGCGATCCTTGGGCACCACTTGCTGGTGGTGGCGCATCAGGTATTCGAGGATGCGGTATTCGTAGGCGGTCAGTGCCAGCGGTTCTTCATCCAGCGACGCCTGCTTGCGATTGAGGTCCAGCAACAGCGGCCCGGCGACGATGGTCGACTGCGTGAAGCCGCTGGAGCGGCGCAGCAAGGCATTCAGGCGCGCGTCGAGTTCCTCGAACTGGAACGGCTTGACCACGTAGTCGTCGGCACCGGCGGCGAGGCCTTCGACCTTGTCCTGCCAATTGCCGCGCGCGGTGAGGATCAGGATCGGAAACGTCTTGCCGCTCGAGCGCAACTGCCGGATCAGGTCCAGACCGCCCATGCCCGGCAGCCCGAGGTCAATCACCGCCAGATCGAAGTTGAACTGCCCGGTCTGGTACAGCGCCTCTTCGGCATTGGCCACGGACTCGACCACGTGACCGCTCTCCGTCAGGCGGGTTTGCAGGTGATGGCGCAACAGCGCTTCATCTTCGACGACCAACAGTTTCATAACGCTCTCCCGGGTAAATCAAAAACTCCAACAACGCATGTGTGGGAGCGGGCTTGCTCGCGAAGACGATGTATCAGCCAACATTGTTGTCGACTGATAGACCGCTTTCGCGAGCAAGCTCGCTCCCACAGGGTCTAGAACGAACCGCGCTTTAGAAAGCGTAGTTCGCCGACAGGTAAGTCTGGGCGCTGCTGGTCAAGTCCAGCGAGCCTTGCTTGCTGCCACCGCTTTCTTTCATTTCGGTGCTGGCGTTGCTCATCAGGTAACGGTAACCGAGTTCCACCGAAACGTTCTGCGCCACTTGTTGCAGCACACCGAACTGGCCACCGACGGCGTAACCGATGTCGCTGTCACGGCTATAGCCCGGCGAGTCCTGAGTCAGCTTGGTCAAACCGGCCGTTGCACCACCGAACAGTTTGGTGCTGCCGCCCACTGGATAGAACAGATCGTAGCTGCCCAGCAGGTTTTCCTGGCGCAGTTTAATGCCATTGTGCGAACCGGACACGTTGTCGTAGGTCGCGTAGTAACGACCTTGCGAGTTTTGCTGACCGAGGCGCACGCCGTAGGTGTTGTTGCCGTCGATTGCGCCGCTGGCGTCAGGGTGGCCAAGGTTGTCGTTCAGCGCGTGGGATTTTTTAACCTTGTCACTGGTCTGGCCAAAGGTCAGGCCGGCGAAGTTGCTGGTGTCATCGGCATGTGCCGCAAGGCTGGAGCCCAACAAGGTAAAAGCCAGCAGCAGTTTGTTTAGACGATTCATCGCGTTTCCTCTTTCACAGTGCTGTTTGGGTATGGCGCAAGGTTACTGACCCGCCCCTGTACCTGCCCTGAACACTCTCTGAACCTGCGCTGAATCAAATCGACTAGGCTGTCCTGACCACTTTCGATAAGGAGACCGACCATGCGCCTGTTCCTCGCCCTCACCTTGCTCGCGGCCAGCAGCCTGGCCAACGCCGCGATCAAGACTCAGGAGATTCCCTACCAGAGTGCCGACGGCACCAAGCTGATCGGCTACTACGCCTATGACGACGCGATCAAGGGCAAACGCCCGGGAGTCGTCGTGGTGCATGAATGGTGGGGCCTTAACGATTACGCCAAACGTCGCGCCCGCGACCTCGCCGAACTGGGCTACAGCGCGCTGGCGATCGACATGTATGGCGAAGGCAAGAACACCGAACATCCCAAGGATGCGATGGCGTTCATGCAGGCCGCGACCCAGGATGCTGCGGCCTCCAGCAAACGTTTCGAGGCCGGGTTGAACCTGCTGAAAAAGCAGCCGCAGACCGACGTCAATAAAATCGCCGCCATCGGTTACTGCTTCGGCGGTGGCGTGGTGCTCAACGCCGCGCGTCAGGGCGAGC
Organism: Pseudomonas sp. lyk4-TYG-107; assembly: GCF_030209055.1. NCBI lineage: Bacteria > Pseudomonadati > Pseudomonadota > Gammaproteobacteria > Pseudomonadales > Pseudomonadaceae > Pseudomonas > Pseudomonas sp. lyk4-TYG-107. The sequence continues at coordinate 25,176 of NZ_JARVST010000010.1, read as the reverse complement.
CGCTGGCGGGCGTGGTGAGTTTCCACGGTGCGCTGGCGACCACCACCCCGGCGACGCCCGGCAGTGTGAAGGCGAAGATTCTGGTCGAGCACGGTGCGCTGGATAGCATGGTCACCCCGGACAACGTCACCGCGTTCAAATCTGAAATGGACAAGGCCGGCGCCGACTATAAGTTCGTCAGCCTCGACGGCGCCAAACATGGCTTCACCAATCCGGATGCCGATCGCTTGAGCCATGGTGAACACGGTGGCCCGGATATCGGTTACAACAAGGCGGCCGATGAAAAATCCTGGGCGGACATGAAGGCGTTCTTCCAGAAAATCTTTGGCTGATCAGATAGATTGCAGCGCGGCCTTCGCGAGCAGGCTCGCTCCCACATGGGAATGCGTTCCAAATGTGGGAGCGAGCCTGCTCGCGAAAGCCGCACCGCCGATCTCGACCTTGCCCCTGCGAATCGGCAAAATGCCCGCCATGAATTCCAGCCCGCCCCTCCCCGCCTGCTGCACCCCACTCGACGCCCACTGGCCGTTGCCTAACGTGTTGCCCGACACCGTCTTGCTCAGCACCTGTTTCGACCCGAAACAACTGCTCGGTGACGACTTCCAGCGCAGCGCCATCGAGCCGCCGCCGAGCATTCAGCGTTCTGTTGCCAAGCGCCAGGCGGAGTTTCTCGCCGGGCGGGTTTGTGCCCGGGCCGCGCTGCAGCAACTGGAAGGCTCAAGCGTGATTCCGGCGATTGGCGAAGACCGCGCACCGGTGTGGCCGGCGCACATCTGCGGCTCGATCACCCACAGCACCGGGCGTGCGGCGGCGATTGTCGCTAACAAGCAGCACTGGCGCGGCTTGGGCATGGATCTGGAAAACCTGCTCGAGACCGAGCGCGCCGAACGCCTGGCCGGGGAGATTCTGACGCCGCCGGAGCTGCAGCGCATGGCCGCCGGTGCGCGGGAACAACTGGCGCTGTGCGTGACCCTGACGTTTTCGGTGAAAGAGAGCCTGTTCAAGGCGCTGTACCCGATTGTGCAGAAGCGTTTCTACTTCGAGCACGCCGAGGTGCTGGAGTGGACGGAGCAGGGTCAGGTCCGGTTGCGTTTGCTGACTGACTTGTCTGGCGAATGGCGTCATGGCACCGAGCTGGAGGCGCAATTTGGTGTGCAGGATGGGCAGTTGTTGAGTCTGGTCAGCATTCCGGCCTGAGGATTTTTCGGCGCCGGTGAGAGCCCCATCGCTGGCAAGCCAGCGATTGGGGGCCGGCAAAACCACCACAAAACTCAACGGCGCTCCTGATTCCTCGGCCAACTCAGACTGAAGCAAGCCCCACCCAGACTTTTGCTCTTGTTGATCAGCGCCCGACCGTCATGCCAGTGGATGATCCGCCGCACAATCGACAGCCCCAGCCCGTGCCCACCAGAGGCCCGGGTGCGGCTGTCATCCAGACGCAGGAACGGCGTGAAGATCCGTTCCCACGCCGACTCCGGCACACCCGGCCCGTCATCCTCGACATCGACCCGGCAGCGCAACTGCCCGACCTGATAACTCACCGTGACGTTAGAGCGTGCATGGCGCATCGCGTTGCTCACCAGATTCTGCAACGCCCGATGCAGGAAGCGCGGCTCGGCTTCGACCCAGGCGCCATCGTTGTCCGCCGCTGACAGGCACAACCCGCGCTGCACCGTGACCTCGGCACGCAACGGCGCCAGTTCTGCGATCACCTGATTGACCAGCGCATCGAGGTCAATGCGCTGAAAGGTCAGTGCCGGTGAACCCTGCTCCAGCCGCGCGTAAGTGAGCATTTCGTCCACCAGCTTATCGAGATCCTCGATGTCGTGATCCATGCCCTCGCGGTACTTCTCCAGCGCCTGCGGGGTGGTGGCCGAGCCGATCATCTCCAGCCCGAAACGCAGGCGCGCCACTGGCGTGCGTAGTTCGTGGGACACCGCGCGCACCAGCTCGCGCTGGATCGCCAGCAACTGCTGCAAGTGCTCGGCCATGCCGTTGAACGCTGCTGCCAGTCGCCCGACCGAGTCAGCTCCGCGGGCCGGCACACGGGTTTCCAGGCTGCCCTTGGCGATGCGCGTGGCCGCGGCTTCAAGTCCGCGCAGACGTCGTTCGAGCTGGCGCACCAGCAGATAAACGATCAGACCGATCAGGCTCAGGCCCAAGGCAGCGATCAACACCAGCCATTGCGGCGGATATGGATTCATCTGATACAGCGGGCCGATCTCCAGCACCCACGGCGTACCGACCATGCCGGCAAACACCCGGATCGAATCCCCGCCCTTGCCCAGCGCCATCACCGTGTCGCCTTCGGACACGCGACGGCTCTGGTCTTCATCCATATCAGCCTCGTTGACCGTGACCAGTCGCAGATCGAAACCGAAGCCCTTCTCTTCTTTTAACTGCGCCAGCCGCTTGGGCTGTTCGCTCACCGGGAAGCGCACTAGCTCATCGGCCAGCAGATAAATAGTCGCGCGCGCCAGTTGCTCGCTGATCTGCTGCACGTCGCCGGTGAGCACCAATTGTTCTTTATCACTGACCAGTCGATAGACCCGCGCCGCATGCGGGCCAGTCTGCTCCACCAAGGCCTGACCGCGCTGCACCCGAGTGCGCTGAGACAAGTCCAGACCGGTCTCGGAAAACTTCTTCAGCGCCAGCGGAATCCCCAGCAGACGCTCCCAGACCAACAACGCCCGATGGCGCTCGGTTTCGTTCATCGGTTGCAGGTTGTCGGCCATCAGCGAGAACGTGCCGTGGGCCAGGCGCTCGCGGTATTGCTCGCTGCGCACCTGATTGAGCAGGTGCAGTGCCAGCACACCGAGCACCGCCACCAGAATCAGCGCCGCGCACATGCCGCCATAGATGCGCAGGAAGATCGAGTTCACAGCGCCAGATCCACACACGCTTCAGGGACGAACAGATAGCCTTTGCTGCGGATGGTCTTGATCAGCCGCGGATGGTCGGGGTCATCACCGATTTTCGGGCGGATGCGCGAGATGCGCACATCGATCGAGCGATCCTGGCCGTCATAGCCGATGCCGCGCAGCGCAGTGAAGATTTCTTCGCGAGAGAGGATCCGCCCGGCATTCGACACCAGCAGCCAGAGCAGGTCGAATTCGGCACTGGTCAGTTCGATGCCGCTGTCGCTGAGCCAGGCTTCACGCAAGGCGTTGTCCACCACCAGCGGACCAAATTGCAGGCGACGGCTTTTTTCCGCGATCGGCTCGGCTGTGTCGCTGCGTCGCAGCAAAGCCTGAATGCGAGCGAGCAACAGCCGTGGGCGCACCGGTTTGCATACGTAATCATCAGCGCCGAGGTCGAGGCCTTGAATCTGGTCAGCGTCGTCAGTGCGCGCGGTGAGCATCAGGATCGGGCCGTCGTAACGGTCGCGCACCTTGCGGCAAATGCTCAGGCCGTCTTCGCCGGGCAGCATCAGGTCGAGGATCACCAGGTCCGGCTGCTCCTTGATGATCCGCGCCGCCGCCAGCGCGCCGTTGCCTTCGATCTCCACGCGCAATCCATTGGCTTGCAGGTATTCGCGGGTGAGTTCGGCCAGACGTTGGTCATCCTCGACTATCAATACCTGCCAGGCTTCTTGCTCCACCGGTGACCTCTGCTTGCTGTTTTTATTAATAAAGGAAGAACCGTGCGACGCAGCACAATCCATGTGGGAGCGAGCCTGCTCGCGAATGCGTCGGTAGGTTCAGCATCAATGTTGGCTGATCCAACGCTTTCGCGAGCAGGCTCGCTCCCACAGTTGTAGATCCTCCCGTCTTTTTGTCATCTTTCGGGAGGATAAGAATGGGTAAACACCGCCCGATTGTATAAACGGCGTACAACCAGAACACAAGTCGGCAAATGCGTTCGGACAAGGCGGTTTTTTGTGATAGGGTTCGCGCCCTTAAAAATCCGCTGAAGCGTTTTTCCCAAGTGAAAAGCAGTGACAAACGGTCTAGCTCAGCAGGTTCGCGGCCTACACGGGAATTCCTGGTTTCTTACACAATTTACGCACAGGTTTATCCACAGCTAGTACGTTGCAAGCCCTCTCGAAACGCATTATCTTGTAGCACGGCGCGAGGAGAGACCCTACATATAGGGTTTTACGCTCAGACGACCAACCACATTTCGGACCTGAAACTCAAGCGCTTTATTGCCAGTTTCCGGTTGAACCAAGCAAGTTTTTCAAAGCCCAAACCGCACTTGCGGATGGCGCCGTTTTTCAGGTCGGAAACGACCGGAACGGTACGGGTGTTGCAGTCATTACTGTCATCCGGGAAGGAATCCGGCTCGAGCCCTGGCTCGCAGCCAAAAACTTCGGCAAGGATGCGGCGTCATTAGCCTTTTTCCTACTGGTCCGAAGTTGTTATGCCCGACGCCCGTCGGTTGTAGTGCTTCGGACCAGAACGGTGAGCACCATGATGGTGCCCAAACAAACATAGAGAATGTGGAGATCACCCCCCATGCAAACCGACACAACTCGCGAGAACCCGCAGGGCACCTTGCCGCAGGCCGCCGATTCGAATTCGGATCTGGCCGCCACCGCGCCTGGTCAACTGCGCGTGATCAAGCGTAATGGCACTGTCGTTCCTTACACCGATGACAAGATCACCGTCGCTATCACCAAAGCGTTTCTCGCAGTTGAGGGCGGCACCGCTGCCGCTTCGTCGCGAATCCACGACACCGTTGCCCGCCTGACCGAACAGGTCACCGCGACCTTCAAGCGTCGCATGCCGTCGGGCGGCACCATCCACATCGAAGAAATCCAGGACCAGGTCGAACTGGCCCTGATGCGTGCCGGCGAGCAGAAAGTCGCTCGCGACTACGTGATCTATCGTGACGGCCGTTCGAAAGAACGCGCTGCCCACGCTCCGGTAGAAGCTGCGGTCGACGCGCACCCGTCGATCCGTATCACCCGCGCCGACGGCAGCCTCGCGCCGCTGGACATGGGCCGCTTGAACACCATCGTCACCGAAGCCTGCGAAGGCCTGGCTGAAGTCGATGGCGATCTGATCCAGCGCGAAACCCTGAAAAACCTGTACGACGGCGTGGCCCTTAACGACGTCAACACCGCGCTGGTGATGACCGCGCGTACCCTAGTTGAACGTGAGCCGAACTACTCGTTCGTCACCGCTCGCCTGCTGATGGACACCCTGCGTGCCGAAGGTCTGGGCTTCCTCGAAGTGGCCGAAAGCGCCACTCACCACGAGATGGCCGACCTGTACGCCAAGGCGCTGCCGGCTTACATCGCCAAAGGTATCGAGTTCGAACTGCTGAACCCTGTGCTGGCCACCTTCGACCTGGAAAAACTGGGCAAGGCGATCAACCACGAGCGCGATCAGCAATTCACCTACCTGGGCCTGCAGACCCTGTACGACCGTTACTTCATCCACAAGGATGGCGTGCGTTTCGAACTGCCGCAGATCTTCTTCATGCGTGTGGCCATGGGCCTGGCGATCGAAGAGAAGCAGAAAGAAGACCGTGCGATCGAGTTCTACAACCTGCTGTCCTCGTTCGACTACATGGCTTCGACCCCGACTCTGTTCAACGCCGGCACCCTGCGTCCACAGCTGTCGAGCTGCTACCTGACCACCGTTCCGGACGACCTGTCGGGCATCTACCACGCGATCCACGACAACGCCATGTTGTCCAAATTCGCTGGCGGCCTGGGCAACGACTGGACCCCTGTGCGCGCCCTGGGTTCGTACATCAAAGGCACCAACGGCAAGTCGCAAGGCGTGGTTCCGTTCCTGAAAGTGGTGAACGACACCGCTGTAGCCGTTAACCAGGGTGGCAAGCGCAAAGGCGCTGTGTGTGCCTACCTGGAAACCTGGCACATGGACATCGAAGAGTTCATCGAACTGCGCAAGAACACCGGTGATGATCGTCGTCGTACCCACGACATGAACACCGCCAACTGGATCCCTGACCTGTTCATGAAGCGTGTCTTCGATGACGGCAAGTGGACCCTGTTCTCGCCTTCCGAAGTGCCGGACCTGCACGACCTGACCGGCAAAGCCTTCGAAGAGCGCTACGAGTACTACGAAGCCCTGACCGAGTACCCGGGCAAGGTCAAGCTGTTCAAGACCATCCAGGCCAAAGACCTGTGGCGCAAAATGCTCTCCATGCTGTTCGAAACCGGCCACCCATGGCTGACTTTCAAAGACCCGTGCAACCTGCGTAGCCCGCAGCAGCACGTCGGCGTGGTTCACAGCTCGAACCTGTGCACCGAGATCACCTTGAACACCAACAAGGACGAGATCGCCGTTTGCAACCTGGGCTCGATCAACCTGCCGAACCACATCGTCGACGGCAAGCTGGACACCGCCAAGCTGCAACGCACCGTGAACACCGCCGTGCGCATGCTCGACAACGTGATCGACATCAACTACTACTCGGTGCCGCAAGCGAAGAACTCCAACTTCCGCCACCGTCCGGTCGGTCTGGGCATCATGGGCTTCCAGGACGCGCTGTACCTGCAGCACATCCCTTACGGTTCCGACGCTGCCGTCGAGTTCGCCGACAAGTCGATGGAAGCGGTCAGCTACTACGCGATCCAGGCGTCCTGCGACCTGGCAGACGAGCGCGGCGCGTACGAGACCTTCAACGGTTCGCTGTGGTCCAAAGGCATCCTGCCCCTGGATTCGCAACAGATCCTGATCGAACAACGCGGTCAGAAGTACATCGACGTTGACCTGAACGAAACCCTGGACTGGGCACCGGTTCGCGCCCGTGTACAGAAAGGCATTCGTAACTCCAACATCATGGCCATCGCACCGACCGCGACCATCGCCAACATCACCGGCGTATCGCAGTCGATCGAACCGACCTACCAGAACCTGTATGTGAAATCGAACCTGTCGGGCGAATTCACCGTGATCAACCCGTACCTGGTTCGCGACCTCAAGGCTCGCGGTCTGTGGGACTCGGTCATGATCAACGACCTGAAGTACTACGACGGTTCGGTTCAGCAGATCGAGCGCATCCCGCAAGAACTCAAAGAGCTCTACGCGACCGCGTTCGAAGTGGATACCAAGTGGATCGTTGACGCCGCCAGCCGTCGTCAGAAGTGGATCGACCAGGCCCAGTCGCTGAACCTGTACATCGCCGGCGCCTCGGGCAAGAAACTCGACGTGACCTACCGCATGGCCTGGTACCGTGGCCTGAAAACCACTTACTACCTCCGTGCCCTGGCCGCGACCAGCACCGAGAAGTCGACCATCAACACCGGCAAGCTGAACGCTGTTTCCAGCGGCGGCAACCACGGCGACGATTCGGTTCTGGCAGCTCCGGCCGGCCCAGCGCCAGTGCCAAAGGCTTGCGCGATCGACGAGCCGGATTGCGAAGCTTGCCAATAAGCTGAGCCGGGCCAGGCGTCGCGAGACGCCTGATGCTTCCAGGCAAAAGAAAACCCCCGACAGACTTCTGGTTTGTCGGGGGTTTTCTTTTGTCTGCCATTTATTTGTAGGAGCTGTCGAGTGCAACGAGGCTGCGATCTTTTGATCTTGCCTGCTGGCACCAAAGATCAAAAGATCGCAGCCTTCGGCAGCTCCTACAGTGCTTACGTGAATCTGACGGAGATTAGTTGGCTCGCGGGCCGCCATCGCCAGCAGGCTGGATTCCACAGAAGAGCAAAAGCCAAGCGCATGCTTTTCACCACTCAACAGGATGAGCGCAAGCTCGGCTGCAGCTCTTGATCTTGCCGTACCGGCCCCGTCGGCAGGCTGAGTGGAGGGGTTTATCCGGGGGTGGGAGCGCAGCGACCGTTTGGCGAAGCCAAACACATCGAGAGGAGGTGCAGCGAAGCAAACCGTAGGCGATGTCCCCGGATGAGTCCCGCAGCGAAGGAACCCGAGCCACGGCGAGGGCCGAACGCTGGGGCCAAGCCTTTTGGGTTACCTTTTCGCTGGGCCGGCACTCCGGCGCTTGGAAAAGGTGACTCGCCGTAAGGGCGAAACCCTAAGTAGCCGTTACCGCAGCAACGGATAAGCCCACAAAACAATAGCCCACAAAAAAGCCCCTCAAAAAGAGGGGCTCCCTTGCACAACCAGAAACCGCAATCAGGTCATCTGAATGATGGTCTGCATGATGGTGCTCTGGGTCGAAATGGTCTTGGCGTTCGCCTGATAGTTGCTCTGGCCCTTGATCAGGTCCACCAGCTCGTTGGTCAGGTTAACGTTGGACTCTTCCAGCGAGTTGGACGCGATCGAACCCAGCGTACCGGTTTCCGGCGCATCGTAACCCGGGATACCCGAGGCAAAAGTCTCTTTCCAGCTGGTACCGCCGACCGCCTGCAGGCCTTGTTCGTTGGTGAAGCTGGCCAGCGCAACCTGGCCGATGGCCTTGCTCTGGTTGTTGCTGAAGTTGGCGAACAACGTGCCTGTGCCGTCGATGGTCAGGTTGGTGATCTGACCAGTGGCGTAACCATCCTGAGTCGGGATCGAACGGGCGGTGTCAGCGTTGAACTGAGTGGTCTTGGCCATGGATATGGTCACGCCATTGGTGTTGGCAGACGCGCCGTTTGGCGTGAAGGTGCCGTTGGTCACGGTACCCGGTACCCAGCCGGTCAGCTTCAGGTCGCTGCTGATGATCGGCTTGGTCGGATCTGCCGGGTTAGGCGTGCTGACCTGAGTGAGATTGCCCGAACTGTCGAACGTCAGTGTCGAAGCAGTCGGGGCGGTCTTGGTTGGATCGCTGCCGGTTGCATCTGGATTGCGCCCGTCCACCAGGGTGTAGACTTTCCAGGTGTTTTGGCCGGTTTTCACCATGTACTGATCCATGACGTGCGAGTTGCCCTGAGAGTCATAGATAGGCGTGCTGAAGGACTTGGTGTAGGTTTCGAGTTTTGCCGGGTCGAACTTGCCTGCCGCCGCTGTGTCGTCGATCACGGGTGCCGACGAGTTCAGGTTGATGCTCGAAGTCACCAACGAAGTCGACTTCGGCGCCAGGTTCGAGGTGTCGATCTTCAGGTCGGTCAACACGCCGTTGATGATCTTGCCGTTGGCGTCCACACCGTAACCCTGCAGACGCGAGGTGTAGTCGGTGTTGGTGATGAAACCGGCATTGTCGACCTTGAACGTACCGGCACGGGTGTAGGTGATCGAGCCATTGTTGCTCATGGTGAAGAAGCCGGAACCGTTGATGCCCATGTCCAGCACGTTACCGGTGTTGTTGATGTCACCCTGGGTGAACTGCTGGGACACGTTGGCCAGGCGCACGCCGTTGCCGATGACCTTGCTGCCGCTACCCAGGCGAGTGGCCGAATAGACGTCTTCGAATTCTGCACGGGACGATTTGAAACCGGCGGTCGCGACGTTGGCGATGTTGTTGCCGGTCACGTCCAGTTGTTTGTTGGCTGCATAGAGACCGCTAAGGCCGATATTGAAAGACATATTCCACTCCTTTGTGCCGGTTAGTCGGCTCTATATACCAATGGTTTGTACTTTGGACAGGGCGACGGTGCCCTTGCCGGACAGGTTGAGCATCAGCTCGCCACCGGTCTGGCTGATGGTCACGCTGTTGACCGTGGCTGGCAGGTAGGTCGCCATATCGGTCGCGGTGCCATTGATCGAGGCGTTGGCTTTGACGGTATAGGTACCGGTCTTCACCAGATTGCCGTCCTTGTCCTTGCCGTCCCAGGTGAAGCTTGCGCTGCCTGCGGCGCGACTGCCCAGATCGATGGTGCGAACCACCGTGCCGCTGCTGTCGGTAATGCTGACGGTGCCACCGGCAATCGACGACGGCACGGTGACCGAACCGGTCATGCCTTTGCTTGGGTCGTCCAATTGCACGGTGTTGGTCTGCACGATCACGTTACGGCCAACCAGCGACGACGCCTGCAGGGCTTGCGAGGAGTTGTAGTTGCCGGCCAGCGAGCTGACGGTGCTGTTGAGGGTGGTAATGCCCTCAAGGCTGCTGAACTGCGCCAACTGCGCCACGAAGGCACTGTTGTCCTGCGGATCGAGCGGGTTCTGGTTTTTCAGCTGGGTGACCAGCAGTTGCAGGAACGCATCCTTGCCCAGCGCCTGGCCGCCGGTGGCGCTGTTGGTGGCCGAAGCAATGCCACCGGTGGTCGAACTGGTCTTTTTCGACGAGTTCGCCAGGATGTCATTCATGCTCAGGCTGCTGGTGGTATCGGTAACGCTCATGGCAGTCGCCCCTTATTACTGACCGAGGGTCAGTACCTTCTGCATCATGGTTTTGGCGGTGTTCATCATTTCGGCGTTGGTCTGGAACGAACGGCTCGCGGAAATCATGTCAGCCATTTCTTCCACCACGTTGACGTTCGGGTAGTAGACGTAGCCTTTGGCGTCAGCGGCCGGATGGTTCGGCTCGTAACGCGCTTCGAGGTTGCTCTGGTCTTCGACCACGCCAAGTACTTGCACGCCCTGCCCTGCGGCGTCCTGGCTCTGGAACAGCGAGTTGCTGCCAGTGTTCTGGCCGCCCTGGAACATGGTGGCGAACACCGGGTGACGGGCACGGTAGGTCTGGTCGATGCTCGACGAAACGGTTTCGGCGTTGGCGATGTTCGAAGCCACGGTGTTCAGACGCGTGGTTTGTGCGCTCATGCCGCTGCCGGCAATGTTGAAAACGCTGGACAGGGACATGGATTACTCTCCGCGCAGGGCTGACACCAGCCCTTTGAATTTGCTGTTGAGCAGGGTGAAGCTGGCCTGGAAGCCGACCGCGTTTTCCGCGTAGTTCGACTGTTCAAGCTGAGCGTCCACGGTGTTCTGGTCGATCGAAGGCTGCATCGGCGTGCGATACATCAGCGACTCGTCGCCATTGCCCAGGCCTTCAGCTTCGATGTGACGGCTGTTGGTCATGTTCAGGGCGATGGTGCCGTTGGCGTTCTTCTGGGTCTGTGCTTCAAGCACTTTGGAGAAGTCCAGATCCCGAGCCTTGTAGTTCGGGGTATCGGCGTTGGCGATGTTGTTGGCCAGGACTTCGGCACGCTGGGCGCGGAAGCCCAGTGCCTTTTCGTGAATGCCGAGCGCTTTATCGAAGCTGATGCTCATGTCGGGAACCTTCGGGTGACCGGTTTTTCGTACCTGAGCTTTAGCAAGCGCCGTGCCAAACAGAACAACCCCCCGTAAACCGGGGCTTTGCGAGGAGTCGGCAAAGCGGCAATGCCAGAAAAGCGGCAACCGGTTTCCGCTGGCTGCCGCTTTTCTGCCGCTTGTAACTGGCAACGACTATCCAATGTGGGAGCGGGCTTGCTCGCGAAGGCGTCGTGTCAGTCGACATTTGCTTTGACTGGCATACCGCATTCGCGAGCAAGCCCGCTCCCACATTGGATTGTTGTAGGCTCAGGGAAATCATCAGGCATAAAAAAACGGGAGCCCCCTAAGGACTCCCGTTTTTTTTATGCCTGCCGCTTTTGAATCACTTCGCCTGGTAAATGATCCCCGGGCTGCACTGGACCATCTGGTAATGATCCGGCAAACCGTTCAGCGCTTCGGACGCGCCAAGGAACAGGTACCCGCCCGGCTTCAATGTGCTGTGAATGCGCAACAGGATGTCTTTCTTCACCTCGGCGGAGAAGTAGATCAGCACGTTGCGGCAGAACACGATGTCGAACTTGCCCAGACTCGCGTAGCTGTCGAGCAGGTTGAACGAACGGAATTCCACCCGGTTCTTGATCGGCGCCTTGATCACCCAGCGCCCCGGCCCTTTCGGGTCGAAGTAGCGCTGCAGACGATCGGCGGACAAACCGCGACCGATCGCCAGGCTGTCGTACTCGCCGGTCTTGCAGTTGGTCAGCATGCTGCCGGATAAGTCCGTGGCAACGATCTGCACGCCCATCTTCAACTGACCGAGGTTGCTGCGCTCGAACTCGTCGATCGACATCGACAGCGAATACGGTTCCTGACCCGACGAGCACGCCGCCGACCAGATCCGCAGACGCTGGTTGGGACTGGCCTTGATTGCCTCGGGCAGCACCTTGTTCTTCAAGACTTCAAACGGATAGGTGTCCCGAAACCACAGGGTTTCGTTGGTCGTCATGGCATCGACCACCTGCTCACGCAAACCGCTGCGCGGCTGGGTCTGGATGCGCTGTACCAGCTCACCCAGGGACTTGATGCCTTGCTGCTCCATCAGTTTGTTGAGACGGCTCGAGACCAGGTACTGCTTGTTTTCACCGAGCAAAATGCCACAGGCTTTTTCCAGGAAGACCCGGAATTGTTCGAAATCCAAATTACCCGTAGACAATGATGCCGCCTCTTAAATCGTGTTGACCGCCAGGGACAAAAGGTCCCTAGCTGATATCTGCTGCTTTGATCCGGTCGACTACCCGGGATGCCAGGTCATCAGGACGGAATTTGGCCAGGAAGTCATCGGCACCGACTTTCTTGACCATCGCCTGATTGAATACCCCCGACAACGAAGTATGCAGGATGATATGAAGCTTTTGCATGCGCGGGTCGCTGCGGATCTCCGCCGTCAGGGTGTACCCGTCCATCTCCGGCATCTCGATGTCGGAAATCATCATCAGGAACTCTTCTTCCGGCTTCTTGCCCTCATCGACCAGCTTGCGCAGGTAATCCAGTGCCTGCTTGCCGTCGTTCAGCGCCACCACTTCGACCCCGACCGTCTGCAGGCAACGCGTGACCTGCTTGCGCGCCACCGACGAGTCATCGACCGTCAGCACCCGCAGCGACAACGCCTTGCTCTGGGTTTCGACATCGACCACACCGACCGAAATCGCCTCGGGCGTCGGCGCCACTTCCGCCAGCACCTTCTCGACATCGATGATTTCGACTAACTGATTGTCGACCCGAGTCACAGCCGTCAGGTAGTGATCGCGCCCGGTGCCCTTGGGCGGCGGATGGATCTCCTCCCAGTTCATGTTGACGATGCGCTCCACCGAGCGAACCAGGAAACCCTGGGTCTTGGTGTTGTACTCCGTGATGATCACGAACGGACTGTTCTTGTCTTTCAACGCCCCGGAACCGGTCGCCATTGCCAGATCAAGGATCGGAATGGTCGCCCCCCGGATATTCGCCACCCCGCACACGACAGGACTGGACTTGGGCATCAACGTCAGCGACGGGCATTGCAGCACTTCCCGCACCTTGAACACGTTGATGCCGTAGAGCTGCTGACCGTCAAGACGGAACAACAACAGCTCCAGGCGATTCTGCCCTACCAGTTGCGTGCGCTGGTTCACCGAATCCATTACACCAGCCATGCCCAGACTCCTACACCAACGCCAAGTGTTGTTGCGACGCACATTCATTGCTAAACGGCACGGCGCTTGCTTTTTAACTCGTATGAACGCTCAAACGACATTTTTCCGACGCCTGACCTCCCGCACCCGCAAAGCGCTGTGCGCGGTGTCTGCCGTCTGCTTCTTCTTCGCTGGCAGCCCTGCCGGTGCTGATACGGTTACCTTGCCTGACATGCTTATCGGCGTCACCCAGGGCTTTCTTGAGTTCACCGTAGAAGACTATCTGGCTACCAGTCAAACGGAAGGCCGCTACGAAATCGAGGTCAACCAGCTCGACCCGCGTATGCGCATGCCTATGTGCGACAAGGAATTGACAGCGTCGCTGGAGAGTCCGGCACGTCCGCTGGGCCGGGTTACGGTCAAGGTCCGGTGCGAGGGAAGCTCGCCGTGGACGGTGTTCGTGCCCGCTCAAGTCCGCCTGTTTCGCGAGATTGTCACCACCACTCGCCCGCTGAAACGCGCCGGAATTATCGAGCCGCAGGACGTGACCTTGCGTGAACGCGACATCAGCCAGATCAATCAGGGTTTCCTGACGTCGGTGGATGAAGCCATCGGGCAGAAATTGACCCGACCAACGGTCGCCGATCAGGTGATTACCCTGGTGCATCTGGAACAGGCTGAAGTGGTGCGCAAGGGTGATCAGGTGGTCATCATCGCCCGCAGCGGTACGCTCGCTGTGCGCATGCCCGGCGAAGCCCTGGCCAATGGCGGTTTGAAAGAACAGATCCGGGTGAAAAACCTCAATTCCAACCGGGTGATCAAGGCGCAGGTCATCGCGCCGGGCCAGGTGGAAGTGGCCATGTAAAACGCTCAGGCAGAAAACTGGCGCCGGCCTCGATGCTTCCCTAAACTGTGCCGCAGCAGAACACGCTTCGGCACATGCAGCTCATTGCAAAGTGAGCCTAAAGTTTTCCAGGGAATGGCCGAGAACATGGCAAGCGTCCAAATTCCCAGAGGTTTTTAACATGGTCATCGATTTCAGCCGTTTGAACAGCTCCTCGTCACTTACGGGCAGTACACGTACCAGCAACGCCAAGGAAACCGCCGAATCCGGCACCTCCGCGCCGCTGAATACCCAGGCCGAAACGGCCAGTACCGCAAAAAGCGGGGAATCGGTACACCTCAGCAATGAGGCTCAACAGTTGCAGAAGGTCACTGACAAGCTGCGCGATCAGCCTGCCGTCGACAAAGCCCGGGTGGCCGAGTTGAAAGCAGCGATTGCCGATGGCAGCTATAAAGTCGACAGCAACCGTGTAGCCAGCAAACTGCTCAACTTCGAAGCCCAGCGCTAGGCTTTTGCCGGCGCCAGGCTTTTGGACGCTTAAAACCCAAGGCCAGCCATGCACGACACTAATTTATTGCAACTGATCACCGACGACTTTGCTCCAGCTCAACAATTGCTGGAGTTGCTGCAAACCGAGTCCCTCGCTTTGCACGGTCGTGACATGCCTTTGCTCGAAGACATTCTGGCGCGCAAACAGGCATTGATCATTTTGCTTGAACAGCATGGCCGCAAGCGCAGCGAAATCCTCGCCAGCCTCAACCTGCCGCTCGACCGTCAGGGTCTGGAGCAACTGGCCAGCCACTCGAGCATTGGCGACCAGTTGCTGGCCCAGAGCGACGTGCTGACCGACCTGATTGCCCAGTGCCAGGCGGCCAACGTCAAGAACGGCCAGTCGATCCAGATTCAGCAGGCCGCCACGGCCAATCAGCTGAAAATCCTCACCGGGGGCGAGCCGCCAGCGTTGTATGACGCCTCGGGCACTTTCGCCAAACCCACCAAGCCGCGTACGCTCAGCCAGGCGTGAGCCATTCGATGTGCCTGCACTATCAACCCGCGAAACATGCTGGCAAAATGCTGGCTAGTCGTAGTCAAATTTTGTCTGGAGATTGAGAAAACGTGCCAAACGCCCTAAGCGCGGATGATAGTCCGCAGCCACCAAAGGTGCTGACCACGCCCCTGGAAATCTCCAGCAACCTGCGCCAGCTGCAAGAAAGCCACGATCCGCTGATCATCACGTTCCACGAGCGCAGCCAGCGCTTTCAGAGCTACCTGATCAAGGTCGACCGCGAAACCGCAACGATTGCCCTGGACGAAATGATCCCGCGCGATGGCGAGCGCTTTCTGCAGGCGGGCGAACCGTTCAAGGTCGAAGGCTTCCACGAGGGCGTGCGCATCGCCTGGGAATGCACCGGTACGCTGAACATTGAAGAGTCCGAGGGCGATCGCTTCTACACCGGCGACCTGCCAACCGAAGTGGTTTACCACCAGCGTCGCAACGCCTTTCGCGCAGCCCTGAAGCTGACCGATCTGGTCAGCGTCGAACTCGGCGGCGAAAAGCTCAAGGCGCCGATCAACGGCAAACTGCTGGATATTTCCGCCACCGGCTGCAAGCTGCGCTTCGAAGGCGACATTACTGATCGCCTGCAACTGGGCCAGGTCTACGACCGCATGATCGCCACCCCGCTGTTCGGCAATCAGCCCATCTCGGTCGAACTGCGTTATCTGCACTTCGAAGAAAAGCTCAACATCACCTTCGCCGGCCTGCGTTTCCACAACATCAGCGGCCAGGCAGCGCGCAACGTCGAGCGCTTCGTTTATCAGCTGCAACGTGAAGCACGCCGGTTCGATAAAGACGATCTGTGATTCGCGTGCACAATGAAAAAGGGCAGTCCTTGGCGGGACTGCCCTTTTTTATTTCTACTGTCCCGTCCTGGGCTGGAGATACCTGTGGCGAGGGGATTTATCCCCGATGGGTTGCGCAGCAGCCCCAGACCGGACGCCTCGATTCCACTGCCACTCCGCACTGAATGGCTTTAGGGCCGCTTCGCAGCCCATCGGGGATAAATCCCCTCACCACAATAAAGCGTCACTCTTTGAATATCGTTGCAATCACCCGACTCAGGGCCTGGCCCCACTGATGTCCGGTGTCGGTTTATCGCCCTCATCAGCCGGGTCAGTTTCCACCGCCGCTTCAGGCTGCACTTCGGGTTCTGGCTCAGGCTCAGGTTCCGGCGTAACCGTGGTCTGCATCTGCTCCTGTACCACCTGCTCATCCACTCGCGGATCGAGCGCTGCAACCAGCGGCGAACTCGACATGCTGTCCGGCATCGCCACGTGATGCAGCGGAGCGTCGTCGACCTGATGCAGATTGGTCACGGCTTTCGGGCGGATGCGCCACACCAGCACCAGCGCGAAGAAACTGAAAAACGCGTACAGACTCTGGCTGCCAAACAGCTTCATCAGCACACCGGCCAGTAACGGCCCGATACTGGCGCCGACACCGTAAGTCACCAGCAGCATCGCCGTCAGCGACACCCGGCGATCGCCCTCGACGTGGTCGTTGGAGAACGCCACTGCCAACGGATACAGGCAGAACTGCACCAGCGAACACATGAACCCGACGACAAACAGAACTTCCAGCGGCACCTGCGGCAGGATCGCCAACGGCAACGCCGCCACCGCGAGGAACCCGGCGAAGCAGCGGATCAGCAGCGCCCGGTCATAACGGTCGGACAACCAGCCCAACGGCCACTGCACCAGCAGCCCGGCAAAAATGCAGCTACCCATGAACAGACCGACCTGCTCGGTCGACAGCCCCTGCTGCGACGCATACAGCGGCGCCAGACCGTAGAACGAGCCGATGATCAGACCAGCACCGAGCACCGTGCTCAACGATTGCGGCACGCGCTTGATAAAGAAGCGCGGTTCCATCGGTGCCGGATGCAGCGGCGCCGGGTGAATCCGGCGGGTCAGCGCCACCGGCACCAGACACAGGGCAAAACACAGCGCGACCAGCATCAGCAGCTCCAGGCCGAGGCCCGGATGCATGACCAGAATCAACTGACCGAGCACCAGCCCCAGATACGAAGCGATCATGTAGCCGCTGAACACCAGCCCACGCTGGTTGGCGTCGGCCTGCTCGTTGAGCCAGCTCTCGATCACCATGTATTGGCACATCATGCCCAGACCGACGATGGTCCGCAGCACCAGCCACGCCGGCAGCCAGTCGACCAGGCCATGCCCGAGCACCGCCGCGCCGACGATCCCGGCACACGCCGAATACGCTCGAATGTGGCCGACCCGGGCAATCAAGCGGTGACCGATCTTGCCGCCCAGTACCAGGCCGAAATAGTTGGCCGCCATCAGCGCACCGACCCACAGTCCGTCGACATGGTCAGCAGCCAGGCGCAATGCCAGATAAGTAGATAGAAGGCCCGAGCCGATCAACATCATCAGCGAGGCGAAATACAGCGCTCGAAAGGATTTCCAGATTTGGCGCATCGGCGTTCCGAGCGGCTCCTTGCAGTGAGTATCGGACTATCAAGACGATAGCCCGACGGCGACAGTTAGTCAGGCCTGGGCTGCTAGAACACGCCGTTCCCAGGGAGTGATTTCATCAAAGAAGCTGGTCAACTCCATGGTCTTCGAAGCGATGTAGCCTTCGATGAACTCCTGTCCGAACAGTTCCCTGGCCAATTGGCTACGTTTCAGACGCTCGAGCGCGGCATGCAAGGTACACGGCAGCGAAAGATTCTCCGGCACTTCGAATTCGCCCTGAATCGCCGCAGTCGGTTCCAGCTCATGCTCGATGCCATGCAAGCCGGCGGCCAGACTCGCGGCAATCGCCAGATACGGGTTGGCATCGGCGCCAGGCAAACGGTTTTCCACGCGTCGAGCCACCGGCGAACTGGCCGGAATCCGAAGCCCTGCGGCGCGGTTGTCGTGCGACCAGCAGGCATTGTTCGGCGACGCATACGGGTGACACAGACGCTGATAGGAGTTCACGTTCGGCGCAAACAGCGCGGTGAAATCGGACATGCCCGCCTGCTGCCCACCGATGAAATGGCGGAACAGCGCCGTCGGCTGGCCGCTCTCGTCGCTGAACACATTCTTGCCGGTGGCGATCTCGACCAGGCTCTGGTGAATGTGCATCGAACTGCCCGGCGTGTGCGCCAGCGGCTTGGCCATGCACACCACGCTCAGACCATGCTTGAGCGCGACTTCCTTGAGCAGGTGTTTGAACAGGAAGGTCTGATCGGCGAGCAACAGCGGATCACCGTGCAGCAAGTTGATCTCGAACTGGCTGACGCCCATTTCATGCATGAAGGTATCGCGCGGCAGACCGAGGGCAGCCATGCATTTATAGACTTCGCTGAAGAATGGCCGCAGGCCATTGTTGGAGCTGACACTGAACGCCGACTGCCCATCCTCGCGACGCCCGTCGAGGCCGACTGGCGGACGGAACGGCTGAGTCGGATCGGTGTTCGGCGCGAAGACGAAGAATTCCAGCTCGGTCGCCACTACCGGCGCCAGACCGCGTGCGGCGTAACGGGCGATGACTTTCTTGAGTTGGCCACGGGTCGACAGGTTGGAGCTTTCGCCGCTCAGTTCGTCGGCATCGCAGATGGCCAGGGCACGTGGCTCGTCGCTCCATGGCAGGGGATGGATCATGCTCGGCTCGGCCACCAGCGCCAGGTCGCCGTCATCGCTGCCGTAAAACCGCGCCGGCGGATAACCGCCCATGATGCATTGCAGCAGCACTCCCCGCGCCATCTGCAAACGCCGCCCTTCGAGGAAACCCTCGGCGGTCATCACCTTGCCGCGCGGCACGCCGTTCAAATCCGGCGTGACACATTCAATCTCATCAATGCCGGTCAGTCGCTGCGCGAGTGAACGCTGGCCATCGGTTGTCATGACGCAATCCTTGTTATTGTGCGAGCCGCAAGCGGCGACCCGTACAAAATAGGCTCCGGCTGTTCGGAATATCAAGCAGCGTCAAACAAAAACCCGGGTCACGGCAGATAAAGGCTGAACACCCCGCCACCCAACGGCCCGCCATTGCGAATTTCGGTGTGCCCGACCACGCCATTGCGCTGATGCAAAGCAGCAATGCGATTGGCGAAATACAGGCCCAGGCCGGTGCTGCCGCTGCCGTGATTGATGCCCTGCACGTAATCGGCTTGACGCTCGAGCATCTCGGCCGGGTAACCGTCGCCGTCATCGTTGATGCTCAACACCAGTTGCCCGGCCTCGTCGCTGACGGTAATCAGCAGCGACTCGCGGGCATAACGAATCGCGTTGTTGATGCAGTTGCCCAATACCGACGCCACCAATTCGCGATCGAAGAAACCCAGCGGGCTCAGCGGATCAACTTCGTAGGTAGCAATGATCCCGCGACTGGCGAACACCTCTTGATGCGCGGCCAGTTGCGCCTCAATGAAATCATCCAGCTCGTGATACGCCGGTTGCAGCGGCAACTGGTTGACGCCGAGCTTGTACAGTCCAAGCAGTTGCACCAGCATGCCGTTGAGGTGGGCGAACTCGAAGTCGATCACACCCTGCTCCGCCCCACCGCGTTGCGCTTCGGGCAAGCGCGCCAGCCATTGGCTGTGGGCTTGCATCAGCATCGCCAGCGAGTTCTTCATGTCGTGAACGGTGGAGGCGATCACCGTGGAAAAATCCAGCGCCTGCTCGTCTTGGTTCATTCGCCAAACGCCTTGCTTTTCAGCTTCTGATAACGCGCATAACGCGCGTCGGTGTCGGGCATCAGGCCGACCATTTTCAGGCAGGCCCGACATTCTTCCAGCTCCGCCGACGGCACACTGGTGTCGGTGCCGTGCAGCAGCGACTGGGCCATGTTCAGCGCGATACTGATGTTCTTCGGTTGCATCTTCAGCGCCTTGCGGAACACCTCGCGGGCCTCCACCAGGTTGCCGGTCTTGTACACGCGCACGCCCTGACGGTTGAGGTCGGCGGCAGCGTTGCTCGAACTGAGGATAGTCGGGTCGTCGGTGAGCTTGGCGATGTCTTTCATCACCGCCGGATCGTCACCGTAGATCTCCGCACAGCTCTTGAGCATCGAAGTGCCTGCCTCGGCCTGACCGAGCATCTGCAATTGCTTGGCGACCAGCAGCGCCGCTTCAGGGCTCATGAACTGTTCCATGCCGTCGAGGCGCATCAGCGCTTGTTCGGTGAGCTTGTCGGCGGTCTCGGCATCGTTGAGCAGCAGACTGGTGGCCTTCATCAGCCGCGCACGAATCTGCAGGCCGGGGTCAGACGGGTTCTCTTTGGCGACGGCGCTGAGCGTGGTGTTGATCTCCAGCCGCGTGCGCGTGTCGAGCCCGCGCTCACTGCCCTTGCTGATCAAGGCATGGGCCAGGCCGAGGTTGCTTTCCGGGTCCTTGAACCGCGACTGCGCGCCCTGCGCCACCGCCTGACGATAGGCCCGGGACGCGGTGTCGAAATCCTCGTTGGCCATCGCCAGTTTGCCGAGCAACGCCTGCCGGCGCACCGCCAGCGGCGACAAACGAATCGCCTCTTCCAGCACCCGCTGCGCGCCTTTGGTATCGCCCTCGGCGACCAGCACATCGGCCATGCCGTCGTACAGCGCCGGCATCATCGGGAACACTTTCAGCGCCTTTTCGTAAACATCTTTGGCCTGCGCCACTTGCCCACGCTTGAACAGCAACTTGCCCAGCCCGGCAAACGCCCACGGCAATGGCCGGTCAGCGATGATGCTGTCATAGAGGCGTTCGAGCGCTTCGTTCTGGTTCATGTCGCGCAGCGCATCGGCGCGATAACGCAGGCACAGCGGCGAATAACGGATGTCCTGCTTGCACAGCGCAATACAGGCATTGAGCACCTCGACCGGTTTACCGCGATCAAGGGCTTGCAGAATCGGTTTGAGCAACGTCTTGCGCTGCTCCAGACGCTCCAGGCGCTGCGCCAGACCGGAGCGGTTGAACGGCTTGGTCAGGTAAGCATCCGGCTCATGCTCCAGCGCACTGAGCACCATCGCCTGACTGGTCTCGGCCGTCACCATGACAAACACCGCTTCATGGCTGATGAGCTTTTCCGACATCAGGTCTTCCAGCACCTGCTGGCCGTTCTTCTTGCCGTCGCCGAGGTGGAAATCCTGCAGGATGAAATCATAGGACTTCTGCGCACACATCTTCAGCGCCTGCTCACCGGTATCGGCGGTATCCACATCCTTGACCCCCAGTTCGCGCAGCATCGAGCGTACGGAACTGCGGAAATCCGAGAAATCATCGACGATCAGAAAACTCTTTTGGTGATACGACAGCATCGAGGATTTCCAGGCAATTGAAGTGAGGGCAATTTCAGGCGCGCAGATGATAGCTGCCGGCCAAATGCTATCAAGCGATTTCACGCGACTTTTAAGTCACCGAGTGGGTTATCGGCCACAAGTGACGTTCTCTGAAGCGGACACTTCAAGATTCCTCGCGCAGCGATTAACCTGCGCACCGACTCACCTTTTCCCCCTACAAGGTTTATCTCGTGTACATCAAAGGACGTTGCATCATGTCCGCCTGTGCGCTGCTGTTTTTCCAGCAGGCGATGGCGGGCGGAATGGATTGTGCGAAAGCGGCGAGTGCCGTGGAGAAGGCTGTCTGTGCGGATAAAGGGTTGTATGCGCTGGATGCGCAGATGGGTGCGGCTTATCGGGAGCTGATGAAGATCTCCGGTGATGAGCAATCTGAACTTAAGCGCACACAACGGTTGTGGCTCAAGACACGTAATCAGTGCGAAGCGGATATTGCTTGCCTTGAACAAAGTTATCGTGGCCGGTTGAAGTTATTACAGGCGCAGCAGATGGATGCCGTTGCGCACAGACCGACCGACATCGACAAACAGGTTCTGGAAGATCTGCAACGCAGCATTCAGGCGGCCAGCGAGGGCGGCAATCGCGAGGTGGCGGTTGAACGAGTGCTGGCTTCACTGGCTTTCAACTCTGAAGAGGCATCGTTTTCAGGCGACTCCGACAAAGAAAACCCCAGCGAGCAAACGCACTTTCCAGCTTCGATTCCCAAAGACGTTACACCGGATGAATGGAAGGCATTGACCGCCACCGAAATCGATGCGGCAGCAGAAACCGGTCAAACCTCCTACTCGTTGCTGGACATGGACGGCGACGGGCAACGAGACCTGATCGTCCAGACTTACGCCGGTGGCACCGGCATGTTCACCTACGTGGAAACCTGGCGCCGAGACGGTGACCATTTTGTCAAAAGGTCTCCTGAGCCTGAAAGCGCGCTGTTCTATACCAATGATCGCGGAGCCAACCAATCGGCGTACTGGATCAAGGCTCGGGGCAATATTTACCTCGCCTACCGCAACGGTGCCTACGGCGTTGATCACATCTACTTGCTCAATCCGTTGAAGATCAACCGTGAAGTGCCTACCGTGACGGTGCGATATGGCTACTACTTAAACGTGCCCACCACCCAACACAAGGATGACGGCGCCAGCACCTTTGAGTTGGAACCTGATCTGCGGCTTACGCTCAATCAGGCAATCACCAAGGCTAACGAAGCACGCCCCCGTAAACCGGACACTCAGCGCACGCCTCTTTGCCCGATTCCTGCAACAGGCGCAGGCGAGAGCGATTACTACAGCTACGGCCCGGTGCATTACTCGGTGGAAGATGTTTTCGACCTGCCGGTGATTATCGGTAACGAATGCTACATCGGAAAACTGGTTGACTGGTTTGGCAGCTACGACGAAAAACATGGCTTGTTTGCACAACTGGCACTGCGAAAACCGGACATTGATGCAGATGGGCGCAGTTTCGAGGTCAACGGGCGACGGCATGTGATCGAAGTCAGCACCTCAATTGGCAAGGCCGACGGCGGAGCACTGAACTGAGCCACCTATCACGAGCATGAAAAAGCCCCGCCAGATCATCCTGTGCGGGGCTTTTTATTCGAACCGTTGTAAGGCTCTGAATGATGGTGTCCCAGGGCAGGTTCGAACTGCCAACCTTCCCCTTAGGAGGGGGATGCTCTATCCAATTGAGCTACTGAGACACTGAGTTGTCGCGGCCGGACACGGCGCGACGGACGGCGTGCATGTTAACGGCCAGCCCCTGATTTGTCATGTCGTCCGTGGGCTTTTTAAGTGTAGGCAGGCGCCTTGCAATGCTGCGGGAACATTTACCGTGCAATTTGCACTACCACAAAAAGCCATCATTGCAGAATGCAACCCTCACCCTGTGAAAAACCCTTCCAAATCCTTGTTTTTAAAGGACTTCACAGCGGTTAGACTGTTGGCACGACGGCTGCTTTGTCTGTTCTCATAACAGCACAAACGGAGTCCGCCCCATGAACAGCACTCTTCTGCTCGCAAACGCTATCGCACTGGCGGTTTTGGTTGGCTTTCATTTTGTTCCAGAGAGTGCTGAACCGGTAGCTCAGCGTATGCCGCATTATTTGCAGGTGCAGAAAGCGCCGCAGTTGGCGGTGCTGAGCGATCAGAGCGACTACGCGGCGCAGGCAGTCAATGAGCCTGAGCAAGCAATGCCGACGCGCGACACCGAACGTCTGGTTTTTTGAAATATCTTCAGGAGTACAGCATGTCCAGATCAGCCGCAGGATTTCTGATCCTCGCCTTATTGAGTGGCGTTGTGCATTTTTCGCTGTTCGAGGAAACCTCAGTCACCCTGCCCCTGATTGGCTGCGGCGTGTTTGCGGTGTTGTTTGTGCTGGCCCTGGTGGCCGGGCGCAGGATCAAGTTTGATCCGGTGCTGCGTTAAGACGGATCAAGCCCAGCAGTTGCTTGACGGCGTCCGCCAGGTCGCCCGAGTTGTCGATCAGATGCACGGGCAAGTCAGTTGCCCTTCTGTCCTTGAACAGCGAATTGCGCGCCAGCCTCGCATCGATCTGCTCAGGCGTCTCCCGCCCTCGTCTGAGCAGGCGTTCACGCAAGACCTCATCCTTGACCGTCAGCAGTACCGGCAGCAGCGTCGGATAGCGCTCAAGCGCCTGACGCAGGTTGGCGCGTGAGCCGTTCACCAGCACAGATCGTCCAGCGCGCAACCATTCGTCGATTTCTGCCGGGATACCATAAGCCAGCCCATTGGCCTGCCAGGACAGCGAGAAATCCCCGGCTTGCTGGCGTCGCTCGAACTCTTCGGGCGTCACGCTGATGGCATCCTCACCCACCGATTCCGCTGATCGGGTAATCACTCTGCGGATGATTTCGCATTTCAACTCACGCAAAGGCTCACGCGCGGCCTCGATCAGGCTGTCCTTGCCTGAACCGGAGGGTCCCATCAGATAAATAAGCCTGCCATCCATCCTGAAAACGCCCTCCAACGGGTGTTTGCCCTAGTAAATCGGCAAATTGCCACTATCCTGTACAGGTAAGGAACAAGGATTGAAAGCCGCATAGCATGCACGTTCTGACGTCTTCGGACATCAACTGATGTGCACCCGGAAGCGGTCATTGATGCGGACCAAGGCAAAGTTTTCCAACCAGTCCGCATTTCTGATAATTGGTGCTGGCATTACGCCTTTACCCAGCTCAATATTTGTCACAGAATTGACGCCAATGATCTGGCAATTTTGAGGCATGATGCGGGCCTCTTAACAATTCAGGTTGAACCATTTGGCGCGGATGCTTGTCCTACCACACATCCTGCGGCCAATCCCGAGAACCGCTCCCCTGAACTAACCGGTTAAATATATGCGCCCATTGAAACAGGCAATTTATTCCAGCCGTACGGCTGACAAGTTCGTCGTACGTCTGCCAGACGGGATGCGTGAACGCATTGCCGAGGTGGCTCGCAATCATCATCGCAGCATGAACTCCGAAATCATTGCGCGCCTTGAGCAGAGTCTTATTCAGGAAGGTGCACTGGGCGAAGAGTTGAGCATGCGCCTGGACAGCCCGGAGCTTTCGCTGCATGAGCGTGAGCTGCTGCAACGCTTCCGTCAGCTGTCGCACCGTCAACAGAACGCACTGGTGTCGCTGATCGCTCACGACGCCGAGATGGCCGCAGACGCGTCCTGAGTTGTGCCGAACATCTCAAGCCAGCTTAAGTGCTGGCTTTTTTTTGTTTGAAATCTGACCCTCACTACAAATAAAGACACATGTCGCGTCCTGAATAAGGTTTACACCTTCTGACCAATCTTCAGGAGGATTCAAT